>JAFLEG010000365.1 GCA_017302195.1 Verrucomicrobiota bacterium | reverse complement strand
CTCGCGTCCACCGAACCGGTCAGCAGCGCGTTGCCCGTGAGCGGCACCTGCTGCGTGTTCACGTTCGTGTTCACGTAGCCGGTGACCGGATCGATGCCACCGAACTGGAACTCGATGTCGCGGTAGTACGGCGGGCGTTCGTCGAGTCGCAACGAGGAGCGGGTGCGCTGGATGTATTCCAGTCCGGCCGGGATCGCATCGCCGGGGATCTCATCGGGGTTCTTGATGATCCCGGCCCCCAGAAGCCTTTCGATGCGGGCGTCGCGCTCAAACGAGCGAACCTGCGACTTCTTCTTTTGTTTGGAGCGCATTTGATGGCGTTCTCAACCCACCCCTGTCCACCGGGCAGGTCCATGCGGTGAATGCCGCCAACCGAGATCCACCTTGAGTCATACAGGCAGGCTGCCCCCATCCCATTGGTGATCAGGGTCCGGGTAGAACATCAGTCCCCGGGCGTTGTTGGTCACCAGAATAAACCATCCCCCGGACACTTTGGCGCGATAGAGGTCGCCCAGCTTGAAGAACTCACCTCCGGCACTCGACGAGTTCAACGGGTGCCAGACGAGTTGTGGGGGTTCTGCCTTCGGGGCCGTGTCCGAAGTCCGCTTCGTGTTTTTCATCCATGCACCCCCTACCGTCCCTCGTGTCCCTTGTCACCCATTTTACGAGCCTCGGGCCTCTCGGGGCTGCATTCAGTCATAGTCGGCGGCATCGGGGTGCTGCCACCCGGAGAGGGCCTCACACCCAGGGCAGCGAAGGACGCAAAGGAGACGGAGCCAGGGCCCAGCGGATCCCAACGGTGTCTCGGTTGATCTCCGCAACTTGCGACCAGCCCCTTGGTGTCCTTCGTGCCCTTGGCGTGGGGCTCGCTCGCACCTCGGAAATCCCCAGCCAGCACCGCCGCCGACAACCCAGGGATGCGCTGGCCTCCTGGCGGCATGACCGCAATGCCCCCCCACGACCAAACCTCTCCCGGGGGTCACGCGGCCTTGCCCCCCTTCGTCCGCTCGATCGGCTCCCCCTCGCCGCCGCCGCTGCCCATCAGCGCCGGGCTGCCTTCCAGAATTCGTGAATCGGACACTGCCCCTCCAGGGACTCCAGGGGACGACGGTTGAACCGCTCCTCGATCGAGCGCATGCCATTGGGGGAGCGCATCGCGTCCGCGATGTCCGGAATCCGCTGAATGGCCGAGGCCAGGTTCGCGGCATGGCGGGCGATCCTCTCGTCGGTGAGTTGCGCCATGGCAAAGCCGGAGCCTCCCAGGCTTTCCCGAAATCGCACGAATTCACGCAGACCCTCCTCAGTCCTCGCTGAACAGGTACTCCAGGTCGTCCTTGGTGAGGTTGCTGGCGAAGCCCTCCTCGCCGAGGACGTCCGAGATGGTCTGGGACTTCTTCTGCTGCAGCTCCCAGATCTTCTCCTCGACCGTGCCCGGAGTGATGAGGCGGTAGGCGTTCACGGTGCGGGTCTGGCCGATGCGGTGCGAGCGGTCAATGGCCTGCGCCTCCACGGCGGGGTTCCACCACGGATCGTAGAGCACGACGTAGCTGGCCGTGGTGAGGTTGAGTCCGGTGCCGGCCGCCCGCAGGGACAGCAGGAACACGCACGACTCGCCCTCGGCCTGGAAGGCGTTGACGACCTCCTGCCGGTCCTTGGTCTCGCCGGTCAGGATGTGGGTGCGGATCCCCCGCTCGCGGCAGGCGCCCTCGAGCAGCTTGAGCATCTCCACGAACTGGGAGAAGAGGAGGATCTTGTTTCCGGACTGCAGGATCGGCTCCAGGAGCTCGAACAGCGTGTCGGTCTTGCCGCTGGCGCTGTCGTTGCCGACCAGCTTGGGATGGCAGCAGATCTGCCGCAGCCGGGTGAGGGCGGCGAGCACGTGCATCTTGGACTTGGCGACGCCCTTCTCCTGGAGCGCCTTCATCACCTGCTCGCGGCTGCGGCGCAGCTCGGCGAGGTACAGCTTGCGCTGCTCCTCGTCCAGTTCGCAGTCGCGGCGCTCCTCGATGCGGTCCGGCAGGTCCTTGGCGACCTGTTTCTTGAGGCGCCGGAGCATGAGCGGACGCAGCCGCGCGCTGAGCCGCCGGCGCGCCGTGCTGGCCTCCCACTCGGGTCCGTCGCCCTTGGGCTCGTAGGTCTCGTGGAAATGGGTCTGGCTGCCCAGGTAGCCGGGCTGGATGAAGTCCACGATGGACCACAGGTCCAGCAGCCGGTTTTCCAGCGGCGTGCCGGTGAGCGCGAGGCGCTGTCCGGACCCGATCTCCTTCACCGCGATGGTGACCTGGGCGTTCGGATTCTTGATGAACTGCGCCTCGTCGAGCACCAGGGCGCGGAATTCGAACTTCTGCAGCTCCTCCAGGTCCCGCCGCAGGATGGCGTAGTTGGTCACGACGATGTCGTGCTCGGGGATCTGCCGCCGCAGGTTGTGGCGGGCCTGTCCGGACTGCAGCACCAGCACCTTGAAGTGCGGGGTGAACTTCTCCGCCTCGCGCCGCCAGTTGTGCAGCACCGAGGCCGGACAGAGCACCAGCGACGGCTTGCGGTCCTTCTTGTGCTGGTCGTGCAGCCAGGTGAGCCACACCAGGGTCTGGAGCGTTTTGCCCAGGCCCATGTCGTCGGCCAGGATGCCGCCCAGCTTCAGGCGCGACAGGTTGGCCAGGAAGTTGAAGCCCTCGCGCTGGTACGGACGCAGGTCCGCCTGGATCGCCTCCGGCAGCTTGGTATCGGGCACGCCCTTGAAGTTGGCCAACTTCTCCCGGAGCTGGGCGACGGCCTTGGCGGTGCCCAATTCCTCCAGCGTGGCGTCGTCGAGCTGGGTGGCGTGCAGCAGCGACGCCTTCTGGGCATCGGCGCTCAGGCCTTCCAGCCCGAGCGTCGCCGCGGTCTCGTGCGCCTTGCGGTTGGCGTCCACATCCACCTCCACCCAGCCGCCGTCGGGCAGCTTCACAAACCGGGTGGTGGCCGCCGCCAGCCGCTGCAGGTCGGCATGGCTGAGGCGCATGCCCTCCGCCTCCCACTCGGCGCTCACGCTCAGCCAGTCAATGCCCGAGCCCTTGAGCACCAGCTTGGGCTTCACCAGGCGCCGGTTGAGGAAGAGGCGCTGGAATCCGGGATTGCCCAGATACTCGGCGTCCCGCGGCTTGTCGGGCCAGGCCGAGGCCAGCGCGCTCAGGAACAGCTCGTTGGCGTCGCCAACCCAGAGCCCGGGCTCGGGCGTGAACCAGTCGAGCTGCTGCAGCCACTGGATCGCCGCCTGGATGCGCGGATCGTCAATCACCTCCGGACGGTCGGCCTGGCCGTTTTTGTGCGGCGTGACCCGCACCCACTCGTGCCCGTTCCACTGCCAGTCCGAACCGTCCAGATCGCTCACCGACAGCAGCCGCAGGCGCACCACCTCGTCCGCGAGCTCGAAGACAAACCGCGGACGGGCCGGATGGGTGATGCACAACTGGCTCCAGTCGGCCTCGGTGGTCGCCACGGGAACCGGGAGGAGGTGGCTCCCGTGGCCGTTCTGCCCATTCTGGCCGTTGGTCACGGGTCCCGACTCGCCGCCGGCCTTGTGGGGACGGTGGGTCTGGGACTTGCGCAGCTCGGTGAGCAGGCGGTGCGAGAGCTTCTTCACCGGGAGCACCGGACGCTGCGCCCACGGCCCCAGCAGCGACGCCGGGGGCGCATTGCGCAGGATGAAGAATTCATTCTCCACCAGCACCAGCACCGGCTGGCCCACGAAGAAGCGGCACGCGACCAGCGGACGCGTCTGCCCGTCAGGCAGCGCCAGCAGGTGGGTGAAGCTGAGCTCGCCCTCGATGGTCTCCAGGTGCGGCTTCAGTTCGGCAATCTGTCCATGGAACTGCAGGCTGGTGGCCTGCCCCGCCAGTTCGAGTCGCGTGCCGTGCGCCCAGGTCGCGAGCCAGGTCAGCAGGTCGGCGCCGTCCAGCACCAGCGCCTCCCCCTCGCCCACCCGTTCCGACCAGTTGGCATGCAGCCAGTCAATCACCGCCCAGTCGTCGGCCGGGAACAGCTCCGCCTCGTGGGCGGCACGGGTGCGCAGCTCGCACAGGTCGGTGAGGAAGCGCTCCTTTTCCCCGGAGCGGGAACGGAACAGCAGGAAGCTGACCGCGAGGCGCCACTGATTCAGCGATTCGGACGCACGCTGCGGCCCGCAGATCACGCGCAGCGCGGCCTTCGGGGCGTCGAGGTGGGTATGGGTCGAGGGAAGCAGCCAGTTCTCCAGTTCCTGGACAAACTGGGTCTCCTTCTCGGACTGCTCGACCTCCTGAAAGCGCTCGAAGTTGGCAAAGGGCAGCAGCTCCGTGGGCAGCGAACGGCTGGCCCGCAGGAACAGCATCGCCACCTCCTCCAGGCGGCCGCGCCCCTTGGCCGACTGGATCCGGGTCCACCAGTCGGTGGCCCCGAAATCACCGCGGCGCAGCGCCAGCTTCTCCAGGTAGTCATCGAAGAGCAGATAGGTGCGCTGGGGGTCGGCGCAGGCGCCCAGCAGCTTCAGCACGGCCTCACGCTCGGCGACCTTCTCCTTGGAATCGGACAGCTCCCGGCGCAGGTCGGCGAAGGACCCGTAGGTCGTGTTCAACACCTTGTGGTGTGCATCATACTTGGTGTTGGCGGCCACCGGACGGGTGCCGGAACGGGACAGACGGGAACCTCTTGGCATGACGGACGAATCTCGAACGTGAATAACGTAGTGTCGTATCTTCTCTCCTTACCCCCGGGCCAAGGTCAACAAGGAAGTATTCTCAACAGCGCTCCTCCAGGGCCCGGAGAGGGCCCGGCACCGGGCATGTCCTTCAGATTTGATTGCACCGTCCACAGGCCCCGGGGAGAGTCCGCGGTCATCAACGAACGTCCGATTCCATCCCCTCCGGAGGCGCGCCGGTTCTGGCTGGCGCTCGCAATTCTCGCCGCCGCGGTGACCGTCCTGTTCCGGACCGGCGCGCTCCCGCTCATCATTCCGGACGAGGGGCGCAACGCCGAGGTGGCCCGCGAGATGAAGGTGTCCGGAGCCTGGCTGGTGCCGACCTACAACGGACTGCCGTACCTCGACAAGCCGGCGTTTTACTTCAAGGCGGTGGCTCTTTCGCTTGGCGTCTTCGGCGACAACGAGCTGGGCGCCCGGATGCCCTCGGCCCTGTTCGGACTGGGCGTGCTCCTCGTCACCGGGCTGTTCGTCCGCCGGGAACTGGGTGTCCGCAACGCGGCCCTGGCGGTGCTGGTCGTCGCCACCACGCCGCTGTTCATCAGCCAGGCGCGGCTGGTGATCTTCGACATCGCCCTGGCGTGTTTCGTCTGCGCCTCGATCGTCGCCGGATACGTTGCCGAAACGGTCGAGGGGCCGGC
>JAFLEG010000364.1 GCA_017302195.1 Verrucomicrobiota bacterium | reverse complement strand
GACGACTCACACCAACGCCAATCATGTGCTCAAGATGATGGAGGCGGCCATGGATCACGACGGCTTCGGTTTCATTGAGTGCCTCAGCGAGTGCGTGGAGTTCTTCCCGGGGGCGTTCGACACCTCCAATCCGCGCAAGGGCGGCCAGTTCCTTGAGGTGCCGCCGGAGCACGATGTCACCGACGAATTCGCCGCCTACAAGCTGGCCGACGAGCCGTTTCCAGGACGCTTCGGCATCTTCTACCAGGTGAAGCGGCCCACCAAGAATGCCAACGAGGCGAAACTCATCGCCGAGCATCGCGCCAAGGTGGGCGGTCTCGACGACTGGCAGATCCTCCAAAAGAGCTTCGACCGGACCAAGTAGTCCGGGAATGACCCGCCCCGCCCCGGCCGCGTGCCGGGGCTCTTTTTTGGACGCATCGCACGCCATTCCCGGATGCCTTCTCCGGCCGCGGGGATCACTGGACGAGCCAGCGCGTTCGCTGGAAGCTGCCCCGGAGTCAGGCCAGCGCCACATCCCGCCGGCACGCACGCCGCTCCCTGCGCCTCTGCTGAAAACTGAAAACGTCACACTGAAAACTTTCGGCCCATGAACGAATCCACGCATCTCGACGAATTGCTCGCCTCCCGCGCCGCCTCTGCCCGCCGCCAGATTGAACCCTGCACCGTGGTGATCTTCGGCGCCTCCGGGGACCTGACCGCCCGCAAGCTGGTGCCGGCACTCTACCATCTTGCCTTGGAGAAGGCGCTGCCCTCGCCCTACCGCATCATCGGATTCGCCCGCCGGGACAAGACCGACGAGTCGTTCCGCGCCGAACTGCGCGACGCCCTGGGCAAGTTTTCGCGGACCAAGCCGGTGGACGAGGCGGTTTGGACCGCTTTTGCCGCCAACGTCCACTACTGCCAGGCCGACATCTCGGACACCGCCGGCTACGCCAAGCTCAAGGCCCTGGTGGACAGCACCGACAACGAGAAGCTCCGGGCCAACCTGCTGTTTTATCTGGCCACCAATCCCAGCCAGTTCGGCGAGATCGCCACTCACCTCAACGAGGCCGGACTGCTGGAGAAATGTGAGAACGGCGGAACCATGAAGCGCCTGGTGGTCGAAAAGCCGTTTGGACACGACCTGCCCAGTGCCCAGGCACTCAATGCCGAACTCATCCGGCACGCGCACGAGAGCCAGATCTTCCGCATTGACCACTACCTCGGCAAGGAGACGGTCCAGAACATCCTCACCTTCCGGTTCAGCAACGGGATCTTCGAGCACCTCTGGAACCGGGACAGCGTGGACCACGTGCAGATCACCGTCGCCGAGAAGCTCGGCGTGGGATCCCGCGGTGGCTATTACGAGGAGTCGGGCGCCATGCGCGACATGCTCCAGAACCACGTGCTCCAGGTGCTGTCGCTGATCGCCATGGAGCCGCCCGTGTCGTTGGAGGCCGAGAACGTGCGCGACGAGAAGGTGAAGCTGCTCAAGTCCATCCGTCCGATGACCCCCGCGGATATCGCGCAGCATGTGGTGCGCGGACAATACTTTGCCGGCGAAGTGGACGGCGAACAGCGTCCGGCTTACCGCAGCGAGCCCAAGGTCCATCCCAAGTCGAACGTGGAGACCTTTGTTGCCATGAAGCTGGCCATTGATAACTGGCGCTGGAGCGGGGTGCCGTTCTACCTCCGCACCGGAAAGAACCTGCCCGTCAGCGCCAGCGAGGTGCGCATCCAGTTCAAGCCCGCGCCCAATATCCTCTTTGCCGCCAACAAGGACGTGCAGTTGGATCCCAATTCCCTGACCCTGCGCCTTCAGCCCAACGAGGGCATCGCGCTGCGATTCAACGGCAAGGTGCCCGGTGCGGCCATGGAGCTGCGCCCGGTGCGCATGCAGTTCAGCTACGACACCGAATTCGGCGCCTACACCCCCGAGGCCTACGAACGGCTGCTGCTGGAGGCCATCGCGGGCAACGCCACCCTGTTCATCCGGCGGGACGAGGTCGAGACGGCCTGGGAGATCGTGGATTCCATCCGCAACGCCTGGACCGACAAGCCGCTGACCAACCGGGAGTTCTACCTCGCCGGCACCTGGGGGCCGACCGCAGCCGATGACCTGCTCGCCGCCGACGGCCACGAGTGGCGGCATCCCCAGCCGCAGAAGTAGCCATTTTCCGGCCTTCAGTCCGGCCTACACCAGCGGCCTGGGCCGGCGGCCTGCGAGTTGGAGGGCGGCACCCCACAGGAAGCGCGGGACGATGCGGGAGTAGCGCGGCCAGAGGCGCTTGAAGTCCCGGGACATCCGGTACAGCCACTCGAAGCCGCTGCGCTGGATCCAGCGCGGCGCCTGGGGGACGCGTCCGGTGAAGAAGTCGAAGGCCGCGCCAACGCCGACCAGGATCCGGGCATCCAGTTCCTTCGCGTACTCGGCCATGAAGCGTTCCTGCTTGGGAGTGCTCAGCCCCACCCAGAGGAAGTCGGGGCGGGCCTGAGCGACCTCCACTGTCAGCGCCCGGCGTTCCTCCACGTTCAGCGGGCGAAAGGGCGGGGTGAAGGTGCCGACCACGCGCAGTCCCGGGAAGCGCTGCTCCAGCCGGACCTTCAGATCCTGCGCCACGCCGGTATTGCCGCCATAGAAGTAGTGGGTGGCGCCGCTGGTGCGCGACCATTCAAACACCCGCTCCATCAGGTCCGGACCGTACACCCGGCCCATGCTCCGGTGTCCGGCCAGGCGGCCCATCCAGACCATCGGCATGCCGTCCGGCGTGGAGAGCAGGGAGGCGTTGTGGATGCGGCGGAGCGGTTCGTCATCCTGGGACTCGATCACCCCGTGAACCCCGGTGACGGTGATGTATCCTCGCTGCCCCGCGGACAGCGCCTGGCGGAGCACCTCGACCACGATGTCCAGATTCAGCACCGAGATGCCGACACCCAGGACGTTGACCCTTGGAGGGGCTGCAAAATCTGGCACCGGGAGAAGTTACCTGGGGACCCGCGGTGGTGGAAGTCCGGCGGGCGCGGGGAACCCGGGTGGGTCCGTTTGCTGGAGAGTCCGAATGGCCTTTCGCTGCGGCCGCCAATTTCCCGGACCGAGGAACGTGGCGGCGACCTCACCCAGATCGAGTTCCAGGGTGTCCCATGCCGCGGCCTGTCCGGCGTCCTCCGGAGTGGCCGTCCGGAGGAATTCCGTGAAGGCGCCCCCGTCGCGGCACTGGAGGATCAGCGTGACCAGGATTTCGGCGAGGCTGTAGCTGAGTTCACTGGAGTCTCCCGGGACATGGAAGGTGATGCCGGCCCAAAAGGCCTGGATGGAATCCCGCGTCCAGCAGGCGCGATGGCGTTCAGCCCGTTCGTGGTCCAGTGCCGGAGCGGCGGTCTCAAACGGACCGCCGGACCCGTCGGCGAGACGCTTCTCCACCAACTGGGCAACGCCCTCGTTCAGCCAGAGCGGCAATGAGAGGTGGGCGACGCAGTGGTGCGCCAGTTCATGGCCCAGGACACGGTTGACCTGTCCGGAGGACGGCCAGGGAAACGCAATGTGCGGCACCGGCAGGTCCAGGAAAACACCTCCGGTGGCCGCTTGTTCGCCGTCAGGAAAATGGTGGGTGACATACGGGTCATAATCGTCGAGCTCCGTAAAAGCGATCATCATCACGCCGCCGGCGAATCCTGGATTGGCGGCGGGGCCGAGGATTTCCCGGATGCCGGACGCCAATTCGAGCACGCGTTCCGTCAGCCATCGGGCTTCGGCATGGGGCCGGTCGGAAAGCAGGGTGGCTCCGGGGAGCGCCAGCAGATAGTACGCGCCTCCCAGATCCTCCTGGAGCAGGGTCAGCCAGTGGAGGATGGCTTCCTGCCAGGCGGCCGGCCGATCCAGGAGTTCGACCGATGACACCACCTGCTCCTCCAGGAGCCACGGATCCAGACGGTGGTATCCGTGGTGGACCGAAATCGCGGCCTCGATGAACTCGGGAGCCAACAGCCGCATCGGTGGCAGCGGTGGCGGATGCCAAGGGGGAGTCGGAGGTGTCAGTTCCTTGCCGCATTCGCGGCATGCTGAGGACTCCCGCGAATTCTCTCGGCCACAGTAGTCGCAACGGATCATCAGGCGCCGGGAGGAGATCGGTTTGCCACCTGCGCCCTCCGTTTACGCCTTGGGCGCCGCCTTCACCTCGATGTGCAGGTCGCGGAGCTGGCGAGTCGTCACGGGAGCCGGGGAGGCGGTCATGAGGTCCACGCCCTTCGCCGTCTTGGGGAAGGCGATGACGTCGCGGATGCTCTGGCTGCCACACAGGATGGCGATCAGGCGGTCGAAGCCCAGGGCAATGCCCCCGTGCGGCGGCGCCCCGTACTGGAAGGCTTCCAGCATGTAGCCGAAGCGCAGTTGCGTCTCCTCGGGCGGGATGGCCAGCAGTTCCTCGAAGACCGTCTTCTGCACTTCGCGCTGGTGGATCCGGATGGATCCGCCGCCCAGTTCCACGCCGTTCACCACGATGTCGTAGTGCTGTCCGCGGACCTTCTTTGGATCCGACTTCAGCAGCGGGATGTCGTCGGCCACCGGCGCGGTGAACGGATGGTGGCTGGAGTACCAGCGGTTCAGTTCGCGGTCGAATCCGAGCAGGGGGAAGTCCACCACCCAGAGGAAGTTGAATCGGTCCTGCGGGATCTGGAGCCGGCCCTGCGAGCGCAGCACGTCCGCGCAATAGAGCCGGATCTTGCCCAGGATCTCGCAGGCGTTGAGCCATTGGTCGGCGGCGAAGAGGATCAGGTCCCCCTCCTGGATGCCCAGCTTGGTGGTCAGCGCCGCCTTCTCGGCCTCGCTGAAGAATTTCACGATGGGCGACTTCCACTCGCCGTTTTCCACCTTGATGAAGGCCAGCCCTTTGGCGCCAAAACCCTTGGCGTATTCGGTCATGGTCTCGATCTGGCCCTGGGTGGCGCCGGCGAGTCCGCGCGCGTTGAGCGCCTTGACCACGCCGCCCGCCGCCACGGCGCCGGCGAAGACCTTGAAGGCAGAGCTGCGGAAGTCCTCGGTGAGGTCCACCAGTTCCATGTCAAAGCGGGTGTCCGGCTTGTCAATGCCCCAGCGGTTCAGGGCCTCGGCAAACGAGAAGCGGGGGAAGGGCGTGGGGATGTCCACATCCAGCGCGGTTTTCCAGACCTGTTTCAGCAGGCCCTCGATGAGCGTGTAGATGTCCTCGCGCTCGATGAACGACATCTCGATGTCCACCTGGGTGAACTCGGGCTGCCGGTCGGCGCGGAGGTCCTCGTCGCGGAAGCAGCGGGCGAGCTGGAAGTACCGCTCCACGCCGCCGACCATCAGGATCTGCTTGAACTGCTGCGGCGACTGCGGCAGGGCGTAGAACGTGCCGGG
>JAFLEG010000363.1 GCA_017302195.1 Verrucomicrobiota bacterium | reverse complement strand
CTCGTCCATCGCCCCAGTGTCACTCCACAGGCGCAGTACTCGCCCTCCAACCACCTCTCACAGGACTTTGCAAACAGCCCTGACAATGGGGGCTGATCTGCACCTTTGACATTTGCCATCCATAGCGGGCAGGCGGTCGAATTGGCACTTCCTCGATTCGGCTCCCATGGAAGGGAAGCGCGGACGAGGACGACGCCTTCGGCACGGTGACCCCGGCTGCGAAGTCGGCGTGAATTCCGGATGGAACAATGATCACCGGTTGCTTTCGCCAGGAGGTAGAAATCACCCAGTTGCACCGCCAGCGCGTTCCGCCGAAGCGACGGGGGTGGTGCCAAAGACGGGAGTTGCGACCAGATTCAAACCAATCTGGTCGCTTCCTCCATCAAGGGATGCTCGAAGGCGCTGGCGTACGCCGCCACCGAGCCCGAGGACAGCCGAAGCCGGCGGGCGGTCTGGCGCCAATCCAGCACTGCAGCCAACACCTCGCGCAGGATCGCCTTCGTCTCGGCCGGTCGAAGGCCGAACCGCGAGGCCGCGTCCAGAGCGGCGGCGACACTCGGGGCTTCCTGTTCCTCCGTCACCGCGGTCTTCGGCGTCCGGGCCCGATCCATCTCCGGAACCGGGTTGAGAACGATTCGATTGCGTACTCGAACGTGACGGCGGAACCGCGCGCAGCCGAATGCACTGTGCCAACCCGGTGCGTCGCGCCTTCCCAATCCAGGTAAACCTCGACGCTCATGAGCGCTTTCTGTGGATGCGTTGAGGCAGACGCGCCTCATCCAGTTGGAGGGCCAGGGTGTCTTCGGCGGGGGCAGCGAGCCGAGCGAGCCGGTCCTGGAGCTGGAGCACATGGGTGGCGCTGGCGAGCGTGCCGATGGCGACCGTCGGATCCCCCCTTTCGAGACGCCACAAGGTGCGACGTCCGATGAACAGCCGCGCCGCCATGTCCTCGGTGGAGATGCCGCGCCGCCGCCGGGCCAACGTCAGATCGCGCCCCAGCTCACGCAGGGCGCGCACGGCGGGCAACGGCATGGCTTCGGACTTCGAAGTGCGGTGCTCTGTATCCCAAACGATACGCAATCAGCAACAACGAGTCGCATAGGATACGTTCCTTGCTTCAAGACGAGGTTCGATAGGGCGCGCCGTTGCCGTGTTGTGATTCCCGAGGCCGTGGGCGACAGCCGCACGTAGGGGAGAGTTTTCAGTTTCAAGTGTTCAGTTTTCAGCGAAGCAGAGGAAGCCAGAGCCTCGTCACCTCGTCTCACACGTAGGCGACGACGTCAGGAGACGCTGACTCCACCGGCGCGTCGTGATTCCCACAGCTCGGGGCGGCAGCCAACCGCAGCAACGAAGGCGAAGTCAGAGCCTCGCCACCTCGTCTCCTACGGAGGAGACGAGGTTTCGCGGCAGGGATTTCGCGGTTGCCCTGGGTGGCGGGTTTTCTTACCAAGAATGGAGCGGGTGGCCGGTGCTTACGGGATCCAATCCCAGGGCGACCGTCCATCCCCTCGCAGCAACCCACGCCATGAACTACTGCCTTCACTGCGGGTCGGTGGTCGCCTCGGAGGCCGCTGACTGTCCCCGCTGCGGACGACGGCAACCCCGCCAGGTCGAAGAGGGTCCGGCCCGCCTCGGCTCGTTTCGCCCGGGCATGATGCTCGGGGCCGCCGTGGCCGTCGGGCTGGCGATCGTGGGCCTGTGGGGCGAGTGGCGGCTGGCGAGGCTGGAGCGCCGCCTTGCCGCGGAGCGGGAGTTCATCCGGGCTTCCGCTGCGGAAGACGCCGCCCTTCACGCCGAGGCGCTGCGCCAACAGCTGGCGGATCACGAATCGGTCCACCAGAAGCGCGTCACCGATGCCGACCTGGTGGGCGGCCACGCCGGCACACGGGCGCGAAACGCCGAGTGGGAACGCCGCGTGGCCCATGACCCGGCTTTCGCGATCTCGGCGCTGGAGACCAATCTGCTGCGCATGTCACGGCTGGGGGCGGATCCGCGGGTGTCGGCCCGGGATGCGCTGAGGGAGGTCGGACTCCTTGCCGCCCCACCGGGCTCCCGGGTCGAGGTCACTCCCGAGGGCGACCGCTTCCTGGTGCAGGTCGCGTTCAAGATGTCTGAGCTGACCGAAAACGAGGCGGGTGCGGTGACCAAGCACGCCAATGCGGAGTCCCTGCGCCGAGAGGTGGAGGAGATCAGCGCGCGGGTGCTGCGGGAACTCTATGATTCCTGCGGGACCCGGGGCATCGCCAGCCTTCAGGTCTCCTGCAACCACGCCGTCCGTCAGTCGCCGATCCCGGACGCCGCCACGCCTGCCGAACGGCGGGAGATCCTGTCGCGGGCGCCGGAGGTGATGGACAAGCTGTACCGGATGCGCATGGACGGGGCCACCGCCATGACGATCGCCGACTGGCGCCGGGTTTCGGTCAGCGAACTGCTGCGGCGAATGACCGTGGACTACGACGGCTTTGACAAACTCACCCTCAGCCAAGGCGACGGTTCCTCCGGACCCGGTTCCGATCCCGAGACGCCGCTGAAGTTTTGAGACTCGAACCGGCTTCCCATGCACCTCGCCCCATGGATCGCGCTGGCCGCCCTGACATGGCTCCTCGCCGCCGCCGGTCTCAATGCATGGCAGTCCACCCGGGCCGCTGCAGTGACCCGCCGGCATGCCGAGGCCATTGCGGCGGACCGGGTGACCCAGGCCCGGGAGCGGGCGGATCGCGAACTGGGAGCCCTGGAGGAGATCCGGAGGCAGGCGTCCCGACATCAGACGGAGTTCGTGCAGGCGGCGGGCGGCGAGCTGGCGGCGGCCCTCTGCGATCCCGGGGTGGATCTTGCCCAGGCCCTCAGGCTGATTGCCGAAAGCTGTGTTCCCCCGAGGGCCGCCGTGCAGGTGCGCGTCGAACGGTTCACCGAGTTTGAGGTCACAGTTCACCTCGCCACGGCGCCCGCCCCCGGGGAACTGGTCCGGGTCAGCCGCTGTCTCCTGACCGAAACCTCCGGACTCGTGCACTCCCTGCGCTTCCTGGAAGGCGGTCGCCTCGTTGGCCATTGGGACCGCCGCAGGATCGAGTCCATTCCCGACTGGCCCGCCGCGACCGAAGATCAGATCAGCGCGGCGCTGGACACGGACGCCGTGACGCCGACCAACACCGCGCAGGCCGCACGAAGCGGCGAGCGTCCCGGCCCGGAAGACACGGCATCCGTTCCGGAGGATTCGCCGCTGCACATGGTATTGAGGGCGTTCGACGAGGACCAAAATCGGCGCATCCGGGAGATCAATGGCCTCGCCCAGGAACTGATTGGGCTCGCCGCGCTGGGAACGATGAGCGGGGTCCCCGAAATCGAATCGAGGCTGGGTCGGACCCGCGACCTTGCGGCGTCCATCGCTTCAGAGCGGACCGCATGGGTGGATCCGTTTCCGGAGCTCATGCGCCAATTGCTCGACGCCGGGGTGGATTCGGTGCTGGCCCGGGTGGCTGTCCGGGAACTGCGGCAGAAGTCACAGGCGTCGCGGATGGCGGCAGGCAAGGTCTTCACCGCCCTGAATGACCTGGTGCCTCCCCTGGAGCGATTCCTGAGCGTCGCCAGGGATCACTGGGGCCATTGGGCGGTGGAAGATGGCGGGATGATCGTGCGATTCGACAGTCCGGAAACCCAGCAGGCTTTCAATACGGTCCAGTCGCGCCTCGAAAGGGCCACCCTCGCCGAGCAGTCCGCGGTGGATTCGTGGAACCGCGCCAACGCCGCCGCCCCTTGATGCGGGACCCCCTCCGCCCGAGAGCCGAAGATACCCTGTCGCTGCGGATGTGGACCGAGGCGACCAATCGTCACAATCCCGCCTGCCGCAGGCACTCCGCGGCCCAGGCGGCGTCTTCAGGGGACAGCGGCGGGTCCAGGGGGCGTGAATGGTCGGCCAGCCAGTAACGGCCGGAGCGGTAGCAACGCTCGAGGAGCGGCTGGATCTCGACCACGACGTCGGCCTCTGTCGGGCGCAACGGAACACGGAATGGCCGGATGGGATCGCGCAGCGGGAAGACATACACCTCCGCCTGCTCGCGATGGGTGGCGCGGCTCACGCAGACCCGGGAGCCGCCCGATCTCTGGGCAGGCAGCAGATCGCGCCTGGCCAGCAGCACGTCGCCGCCGCCGCGGAGCAGATCAATCTCCACCAGGTTGGCGCGGCCGTGGAGATATCCACGCCGGCGTGCGGTGTAGGTTTCGATGCCGGCTCCGGGACGCTTGTTGGCAGGACTGAGAATCTCAATCGCGGTCACCAGCCGGCCGTCGCGTGCCCGGACTTCCAGCCAGCGGGATGTCTCGGGTTCGAGCAACACCAGATAGGGTTCGGCCACGGCCGTGGCGGCATCCGTATCCGGCGACCAGGTCGGCGGGACGCCGCTCTTCCAGCTCTCGGTCACCGCCACATCAGCACGGAGGGAACGCCGTCCGTCCGGCTCATCCACGGTGAGATGCTCCTCCGCGCGGACCAGCAAATCCCCGGGCAGGCGCTCGGCGAGCTGCTCGCGCAACAGACCGATCAACGCCGTGTGCACATCGGACCAATGAGGCTCCATCCACGGATTGATGCCGGGGAAGGGATACTTCATGGCCGAAGGCTAGCCCTTTCGGCCTGGGCTGCCAGCCCTGCGTTTTGAATGAGGGCCGCGGTGTGTGCCTGTTAGGGCGAACCTGGTGAGCGTGGGCGTGTGGAGTCACCACCACCTCATTCCCGGTGACGCGCACGCCTCGGCAGAAGAATTCCACCAGTCCTGCGGCCTGGTGGATTGGGAAGATAAGCGTCTTCCGGGTGGCCATGGCGCCACCCGGTCAGGCACCGCGACGGTTCCTTCCGGTGTGCGGCACCCACCGCCGAACACCAAGCCGGTTCATGGGGAGCCTCGCCCTACCAACGCTGGGATTCCCTTTGCGTCCTTCGTGGCCATTGTGTGAGACACCCTCGGGTGATCGAGGCTCCACCCACGGCTTGCCATGGGGCCGCAGGATCCGTACCCGTGGGCTGCATGTGCGGCCGGGTGCTCCCTCCATTTCGTTCCGTGGCCACGGTGTTGGCGGTGTGGGCCGGTGCGGCCCTTCTGGATGCCGGGGCGTCCGAGCCCGTATCAGCAACGCCCCTGGCTCCGGCCATCTCCCTCGGGACCGGTCTGCTGCTTGAGCCGCCGCTCGACCTGTCCGGACTGACGCGTGAGCAGTTCCTGAAGATGGCCGCCACCATCGGACCCCATCGCATCCAGCGCCCCTGGACGTCGCCGGTCGTCGCACTTCCGCCCCACCCGCGCTCCGGAGCTCAGGGTCTCACCGAGGCCGAGATCTCGGACTACATGGCGGAGGCAAGGCGTCGCTTCGAC
>JAFLEG010000362.1:2685-5373 GCA_017302195.1 Verrucomicrobiota bacterium | reverse complement strand
CGGCATGGACGCGATGGCCGGGCAACCCGCCGGTGCCCGCCGGCTCACGGTGCGGGCCCGCCAGACGGATTCCCGGACCCTCCAGATTGCGGTGTGTGATTCCGGATCTGGCATCCCTGAGCACCACCTCCCGCGACTGTTTGAACCCTTCTTTTCCACAAAACCGAACGGCCTGGGCCTGGGATTGCCCCTCTCGCGGACGATCGTGGAGGCTCACGGCGGCCGGCTCTGGGCCGACCACAATCCCGGGGGCGGAGCCCGGCTCCTGCTCACGATGCCCATTGCCTCCGGAGGACGAAGCTCATGACACCGGAGGCGGCCCTGATCCGGGTGGTGGATGATGATGGTTCGTACCGAACCGCGCTCTCGAGATGGCTGCGGGTTTCAGGATTCCAGGTGAGGCCCTTCGCGTGCGCCACGGAGTTCCTTGCCGATCCTCAGCCCGAATTGCCCGGGTGCGTGCTTCTCGATCTGGAGATGCCTCAGTTGGACGGACTGGATCTGCAGGCGGCCTTGGTGACGGCGGACATCCCGCTTCCCATCGTCTTCCTTTCGGGGCACGGCGACATCCCGAAGACCGTGCTGGCGATGCGCCGGGGTGCGGAGGACTTTCTCACCAAGAGCTGCTCCAGGGAGACCCTGATGGAGGCGATTCGCCGCGCGATTGCCCGTGACGCCGCCGGGCGCCAGGCACGCGCCCGACTGCGCGAGCTGCAGGCCCGGCTTGACGGTCTGACCGATCGGGAGCGCGACGTGCTCCGGCGGGTCCTGGAGGGCAAACTCAACAAGCAGATCGCCGCCGCCCTCGGCATCCACGAACGCACCGTAAAGCTGCACCGCACCAGCCTCACCACCAAGCTTCGGGTGCATTCGGTGGCGGAGCTGACCCGGTTGGCCGGGGAGGCGGGGTTTCGGTGAGCGGTGAGCGGTGAGCGGTGAGCGGTGATCAGTTGTCAGTCGCGTCGTGTTGGATGACGCCGCCGGGCAAACGGCAGAACGAGTCCGCCTTCTTCATCATGGCACCCAGCATCTGCCCGATTTCCTCAAGCTGGGAATTCAACCATTTGCCTTCCGCCGCAGCGAGGTATCCGCAGGCGATTGCTTCGCTTACCCAGTGCTGCGTCTCCAACTGTTCCGCATCCGCGTCACTCAGCTTGCTCACAAAGTGCTTTTCGTAGCGCCGTTTGCCCCACGCTTCTGCGATCTGAGATCCTATGGAGCGTGCAGACCTTCGAAACTGATCCGTGAGCGAGTACATCTCTTCCCTCGGAAATGCACGGGTAACCCGGAATACCGCCTGCGATACGACGCACGACTTCTGGTACACCCGTAGCTCCTGGAAGCTTTTTGCGTGGCAAGGGTTCATGACGATGCATTCTTCGATACTCTCCTGCTGCTGACTCTACTGACTTTTAACTAACCACCGCTCACCGCTCACCGCCCACCGATTACCGATTACCGATCACCGATCACCGATCACCGATCACCGATCACCGCCCCCTTCCCCAAAGGGCAGTGGCGGATCGGTTCCGCGGTCGCGCACCTTCGCCCCGTGCGGGATGCCGCTTCAACGAATGACAGGATCTACGTCGCCGTCGTGGACGACGACGAGAGCCTCTGCCGCTCGTTCAGCCGATTGCTGCGTGCGGCCGGGTTTCAGGCGGTGACCTATGCCTCTGCGGAGGCGTTTCTCCAGGACACCAAGCGTCCGCAGTTCGACTGCCTGGTCCTGGACGTCCAGTTGCCCGGGATGTCCGGCCTGGAATTGAGCCAGAGCCGGGCGTCCGTCGGCGACGCCACGCCGGTCATTTTCCTCACGGCATACGATGAGCCGGAGCCCCGGTCGCAGGCGACGGCGTTCGGGTGCTCCGGATTCTTCAACAAGAACGCTCCCGGTGAACTGGTGCTGAAGGCGATCCGACACGCCGTTCACCGCTGTGCTCCGGATGGCGCCGGCGCCGGCGTCAGGACGCTCCCATGAACCCCCGTGGCCATGCTCGTTTCGACGACCCGCCGATGTCCCTGTGTGGCTTCCCTCCCGTTTTCCCCCGTCCTCACGACCAACCATCCGCCGGCACAATGACCCCCTCACCAATGAACAAATCCATGCTCCTCCGCCGGCTCGTGGCGTGGGCTTCCATCCTGGGACTCCTTGCCAGCGCCCCGGCGCAAAACAACGGCCTCGCGCAACCCAAACCCGGGCTCGGCGAGATCCAGGCCATCGCCGAGGAGGGCTTCATTTACGGCCTCCCCCTCGTGATGAACTACGCGGTGATGAACGAGTACTGCGTGGACAGGAACTCCGGCCAATACAAGGGACCGTTCAACCAGATCTTCAACGAAGCGCGCGTCTATACCTACCGGGATACCGCCATCGTCACGCCCAACAGCGACACGCCGTACTCCATGCTGTGGCTGGACCTGCGCGCAGAGCCCATGGTGATCTCGGTTCCGGCGGTCGAAAGGGCCCGCTATTACTCGGTGATGCTGTGCGACGGCAATGCCTACAACTACGGCTACATCGGCAGTCGCGCCACGGGCAACGCTCCCGGCGACTACCTGATCGTGGGACCGGAGTGGAGGGGCGAGATGCCCGCCGGCATCAAGAGGACCTTCCGGTCGAGCACCCCGTTCGGGCTGACCATCTTCCGCACCCAGCTCTTCAACGCGGAGGACATGCCGAACGTC
>JAFLEG010000362.1:0-2669 GCA_017302195.1 Verrucomicrobiota bacterium | reverse complement strand
TTCTGCGGTGGTCTACCGAACCCAACTGTTCGGACCGAAGGACATCGACAACGTGAAGAAGGTGCAGGCGGGTTACAAGGTCCAGCCGCTCTCCGCGTTCCTCAAGCAACCCGCGCCGCCCGCCGCGCCAAAGATTGAATTCGTCCCCGCGACCACCCGGGGCATCCAGGAGAACTTTTACGAATACCTGGGCGCCGCCCTGGAGTTTGTGCCCGAGACGCCGGAGACACGAGACCTGCGCGCGCGTCTTGCCAGCATCGGCATCGGTCCCGGAAGAACGTTCCGCCTCAAGGATCTTTCGGCCGAACACCGGACCGCCCTCCTGCAGGGCATGAAGAAGGCCAACGACACCGTGGATGCATTCCTCTCCTCGGGCATGAAGACCCTCAACGGGTGGAAAGTCGGGGCGCTCTTTGGCGACGCTGATTTTTACCGGGGAAACTGGCTGATGCGCGCCGCAGGGGCCAAGGGTGGCATCTATGGCAACGATGCCGCGGAGGCGATGTATCCCATGACGCGTGCGTTGCCCGACGGCCAGGAGCTCGATGGCAGCCAGCACAACTACACCCTGACCTTTCCGGCTGGCGAGCTTCCGCCGGTGGATGCCTTCTGGTCGGTGACCATGTACGACGCAGGACGCAGTTCCTCATCAAAAACCCGATCAACCGGTATCTCATCAACTCGCCCATGCTTCCCGGGATGAAGAAAGGTGCCGACGGCTCCCTGACGCTCTACATCCAGAAGGATTCCCCGGGTAAGGACAAGGAATCGAACTGGCTCCCGGCTCCGGATGGCCCGATCTACCTGGTGTTGCGCCTCTACTGGCCCAGGACCGGGGCGCCCAGCATTCTTCCTCCAGGAGAGGGCTCCTGGAAGCCGCCGGGCCTGGTGAAGGTGCATTGACGAGACCTCATGGACACCCGGGTGCCAACCTGCGAGCCGAAGGGCTCCCGACGCGGCAATCCCCCCCGAATGAAATTCTCAGGAATCCTGATCGTGTCCGCCCTGCTCGGGCTGCATTTCGACGCCTGCGCCCAGGAACGTGTCGGCACGCCCGACAGCCATGCCGGCGGCGAAGCAGCCACCGAGGCCCTCGCCAAGGCCGCCCAGAACCCGGTGGCCAACCTCATCAGCGTGCCGTTCCAGAACAACTTCAACTTCGGGATCGGCCCGGCGGAGGCGACACAATGGGTGCTCAATGTCCAGCCGGTGATCCCGATTTCGCTGAGCGAGGACTGGAACCTCATCACCCGCACCATCGTTCCCCTCATCAACCAGAACTCACCGGCGCCCGGCATCCAGCCCGTCTTTGGACTGGGCGACATCAATCCCTCCGCGTTCTTCTCGCCCGCCAAGCCGGGCAAAATCATCTGGGGCATCGGCCCGACCCTGACGCTGCCCACGGCCACGGATCCGATGCTGGGCAATGAACTGTGGTCTGCCGGCCCGGCGGCGGTGGCCCTGACCATCCAGGGGCCCTGGGTCATCGGTGCGTTGATGAACCAGCAGTGGTCCTTCGCCGGCTGGGGGGATGAGGAGGTCAGTGCGCTGCTCCTGCAGCCCTTCATCAACTACAATCTGCCGCACGGCTGGTACCTCACCTCCTCGCCCATCCTGACCGCCAACTGGAAGGAATCCGCGCGTGAGGCCTGGGTGATTCCCGTGGGCGGCGGTTTCGGCAAGATCGTGCATCTCGGGAAGCTGCCGCTGAACTGCCAGCTCGGGGCCTACTGGAACATCCGCACGCCGACCGATGGACCCGACTGGCAGCTCCGCGCCCAGATCCAGCTTCTTTTCCCCGAGTGAGTTCACTCATTCTGACACGGCAACCCATCACCATGAACCCTGAACACAACCGTCTGCATCCCGCCTGGCCGCTGGTCGCCGCCTCGCTGTTCCTCGGCCTGTCCCTGCAGGCCCAGACCATCACCGGCACGCCGGGCTCGCCCAGCGCCACTGTCACGATTGACGGGAAGCAGCTTCCGCCCCCGGCGCTGCCCTTTGGCGGTGTTATCCGGCAAACCGCGCCGGATTCCAAGGCGTACTGGCCCCCGCGCGTCGTCCCGCCCAAGGGCGCACCCAACGTGCTGCTCATCATGACCGATGACCAGGGCTATGGCGTTTCCGGCACCTTTGGCGGCGTCATCCCGACGCCAACCATGGATCGCATCGCCAAGGCGGGATTGCGCTACACGCAGTTTCATTCCACGGCGTTGTGCTCGCCCACACGCGCCGCGCTCATCACCGGTCGCAACCATCATTCGGTGGGCTTCGGCGTGATCGGCGAGATGTCCACCGGATTCCCGGGCTATGACTCGGTCATCGGGCAGGAAAGCGCCACCATCGGCAAGATTCTCCAGGAGCACGGCTATGCCACCTCGTGGTTCGGCAAGAACCACAACACCCCCACCTACCAATACGGCCCGTCGGGGCCCTTTGACCAATGGCCCTCGGGCATGGGCTTCCAGTACTTCTACGGCTTCATGGGCGGCGAGACCGACCAGTGGACTCCCTATCTGTTCCGGGATCACAGCCAGATCTTCCCGTGGGTGGGCAAGAAGGACTACAATCTCATCACCGACATGGCCGACGAGGCCATCACATATATGAACGGCCTGAACGCGGCCGCGCCGGACCAGCCGTTCTTCCTCTACTACGTGCCCGGCGGC
>JAFLEG010000361.1 GCA_017302195.1 Verrucomicrobiota bacterium | reverse complement strand
AACGGCAGGGCGATGCCGCGGTCCGCACCGCGGCGCTGACCGCGTTGTCCCGTTTGCAGACCCCGGAGTATGGGCCCGCCCTGGCTGCGGCTCAGGACGATCCCGAGGAGGCGGTCCGCAAGCTGGCTCTCAAGCTGAGCGTCGAGACCCCACCCGTCGCAGCCGCCGGGGCGCCGTCCGCTGCGGATCCCACAGCGCGGCTGGCGGGCGTGCTGGAGCGCGGCAGTCTGGCGGAGAAGCAGAATGCGCTGGCGTCCCTGGCCAAGGTGTCCACGCCGGCGGCGACCGATCTGCTCCGGAAATGGCTGCAGCAGGTGGTGGACGGCACCCTGCCCGCCGAGCTGCATCTCGATGTCCTGGACGCCGCGGCGACCCATCCGGACCTCAAGCCCCTGCTCACCCAGTGGAATGCCTCCCATGCCGCGACGGGAACGAATGACATCGCGCCGTGGAAGGTGTCGCTGACCGGCGGCAATGTGGACGCGGGGCGCACGGTGTTCGTCGAGCGTGCCGAGGTGGCGTGCCTGCGCTGCCACAAGGTCGGGGGCGAAGGGGGGGAGGTCGGCCCGGAACTGACCGGCCTGGTGGCCCAGCGCGGACGCGAGTACGTCCTCCAGTCCATCCTGTACCCCAACGCCGGCATTGCGGAGGGGTTTGAAAGCGTGCTGGTCACACTCAAGAACGGCACCGCCTACGCCGGGGTGATCAAGTCGGAGACGCCGGAAGAACTGGTGCTCAATTCTCCGGAGGACGGCTTGGTCACCCTCAAGAAGTCGGACATCACCGAGCGGGAGAAGGGCCTGAGCGGCATGCCTGAGGGCTTCGGCGAGCTGCTGTCCAGGCAGGATCTCCGGAACCTGATCGAGTATCTCGCCTCATCGAAGTAGGCGGCTGCAGTCCGGGAAGGGCCGGGAGTTGTTGCTGTTGGGAGCGGGTCAGCCACAGTCGTGGTCCATGACCGGCAACACCCCTTCGCAGCGGCTTCAGCCAGTCCGGAATGCGCTGCTGGCGCTGCACAAGGCGCTCGTGGACTCGGAACGGATCGGTTACGAGCAGGTCATCGGTCCCATTCCGTCCCCCAACCACTTCCTCAAGCTGCTCACCAGCGACCCCTGGTTTGCCTGGCTGCTGCCCGTGTCGCGGCTGATCGTCACCATGGACGAGGCCTTGGATGCGCGGGAGCCGCTCACCCGGGAGTCTGTCGAGGCGTTGTGCGACCAGACCTCGCGGCTTCTGGTCGCCTCGGAGGAGGGTGACGGGTTTGCCCGCAGCTACTTTGAGGCGCTGCAACGGGATCCCGACGTGGTGTTCGCCCACGCAAGGGTCGCCGGTCTCCTGCGATCCGGCACCCATCGGTCCGGGTCCCCTGCCGGTCCATCCACTCCCGGAGTTGGCTGACCGGTCCGCCGCCAGGCCTCATGGATTGGCAACGTGGGTGCCGTCGAGCGGGTGGGCCTCCGGGCGACGCTCTCCGGCGGGAATGGGGAAGGGCAGGCGGTTTTGCGGTGGGGGTAGCGGGCAGGTGGCGAAGGCGGTGAAACCGCAGGGAGGGGTGTAGGCGCGATTGAAGTCCACAACGGTGCGGCCAGAGGCATCGGGCTGACTGACATACAGGAAGCGTCCGGAGGCGTAGGTGTCGCTCCCGGCGGTCGCATCGCGGAAGAGGATGAAGTACTCCGATTCACCCAGCTCGATGACGGCCTCCAGGGCGTATTCGCGGCCGGCATGCGGGAACAGGACGCGGCCGGGCGAGACGTATTCCTGGGGAATGCCGATGACGCTGGGCAGGCGTACGGTTCGTGCCGTGGGGTAGGGCTCGAAGCGCGCGGGAATTCGCCACGCAGGGTCGTAGGGGAAGCACTGGAGTCCGCGGAATTGCCTGCGCGCCGGGGCCTCGGGCGAGCGGATCCGGACCCCCAGTCGGTCTCCGCGGGCGATGACCTGCATCCGTGCCGCGCCCACTTCCAGCACGGTCGGCGAGGGATCCCGATCGGTGATCAGGGAGATGTCGGTCACCGGAATGTCTCCGGACCGGACGAGGATGTCCGGCGCGACGACGAACCGCACCGCGTCGCCCCGGCGGATGAATTTTCCAATCGTCTTGGGCACCCGCGGTGCCGCCACGACGATGTCCTGCGTGGTCGCACTGCCGGCGGTGTTCGTCCCCTCCTCCAGCCAGTGGAGTCCGATCAGGGTGGTCCAGCCATTGGTCCCGGCCACGGACTCCAGACGCCTGGATTTCCACGCGAGCCAGTCGGCGGGCGGCGGTGCGGTGCCGGCGCATCCGCAGACCAGCGCGAAGGCCAAGAGCAGCCAGGGCACGACCCGGGCGCACCGCAAGGGAGGCTCAACGGCGTTTGTAAGAGGCGGCATTGGTGGCGCGGATGAGACCCTCCACACGGTCGGCCGGGTTGGGGGGCAGCGGACTGCCGGGGCGGCCGGCGACCTGGACCTTGGGTTCGGCCGGTGGCGTCCAGGGGTCCGCCGCCGTCGTCAGGTACTCCGTCAACTCGCGAACCACGGTGGGATTCTCCGCCGCTACATTGCGGGCCTCGCCGGGATCCGACTTCAGGTCGTAAAGTTCAATGGGCTGGTTGGTGGCCAGTTGGACGGCCTTCCAATCCCCGATCCGCGCCGCCTTCTGGTAACCCCGCTCATGGAACTCCCAGTAGAAGGGCTTCGGTTCACGCTCCAGTTTCCGGCCAAACAGCAGCGGGGCAAACGAGGCGCCATCGAGTCCCTTGGGTGCCGTGGTGCCCGCGACCTCGGCAAAGGTGGGCAGCAGGTCCCAGAGGGCGACCGGACGGCTGTTGGTCGTGCCGGCGGCGATGGTGCCGGGCCACCACGCGATGAGCGGCACACGGATGCCGCCTTCGTAGAGATCCCGCTTGATGCCGCGCAGCGGCCCCGAGCTCTGGAAGAACTGCGGCTGGACCCCGGACTCCTGATGGGGGCCGTTGTCGCTGGTGAAGAGCACCAGGGTGGTGTCGTCGAGGCGCCGCTTGCGGAGGTCCGCGATCACCTGGCCCACCATGTCGTCCAGGTAGGTGATCATCGCCGCCTTGGCCTTTTCCGGAGCCGGCCAGTCCTCGCGGGCGTACTCGCCGAGGTCGGGAACCTCCATGCCGTTGGTTCCCCGTTCATTGTTGGCGTGGGGCAGGATCGGCGTGAAGTAGAGGAAGAAGGGGCGGTCCTCGCAGAGCCGCACGAAGTTGGTGGCGCCCTTGAGCAGCCAGGCGGGCGCATACTCCGTGCGGCGTCCGTTCTGGTTTCCCGGCGGGAAGAAGGGCAGCGCGTTCCTCCAGAGGAACGCCGGGTAATAGTCGTGGGCGTGGACCTGATCCAGGTAGCCAAGGAACTCGGTAAACCCTTGGGCGTTGGGATGTCCGGTGGTGCCCTCCCACCCCAGCGCCCATTTCCCGACGGCGCCGCTCTTGTAGCCGGCATTGCGCAGGACCTCGGCGATGGTGATGTCATCGGGTTCAAGCGGCACCTGGGCGTTGCTGCGGATCCGGGCATGGCCGGTATGCCGTCCGGTCATCAGCGCGCAGCGGCTCGGGGCGCACACGGTGTTGCCGGCGTAGGCCTGGGTGAAGCGCAGGCCTTCGGCCGCGAGGCGGTCAAGGTGGGGCGTGCGGATGCGGGTCTGGCCGTAGCAGCCCAGATCCCCATAACCGAGATCATCAGCGACGATGAGGACGATGTTGGGCAGCTTGCTGGGCCGCGAGGGACGCGCTCCGTGCAGCGCGGCGCCGCCGGCAACCAGGGCCAGCAGGAGTCCGGATAGAATCCGGCGTCCGGAGGATCGAAAAGTCATGCGGGAAGTCTGCCGGACCTGGAACCAGAACGCCAGCGAACGACCGGCGGTGCTGACCAGTGTGAGACGAGGTGAGCAGGCTCTGACTTCTTCCCCCCGCTTCGGCCGGCTATCGCCCGGCGCTCCGGGAATTCGACGTGCGGGTAGAGGGAGAGCCTTCTCACGTCGGCTCCTACAGGGAGGAGATGAGGTGATGCTCTGACTTCCTCCCCACTGCGGCCGGCTATCGCCCGGCGCTCCGGGCATCCGGCGCGCGGGCGGAGTGAGAGCCTTCTGACGTCGGCTACGGGGAGGCCGCGGGGTCCTGATCGCGGGCTGGCCGGGGCTTCACTATGGCGGCGAGGACGAGCCCGACAATCAGGAACGTGGTGGCGTCGTACGCGGCGTTGAGCACCAGCCAGGGCCAGGGGTGAAACCAGTAGATGCCGCCACCCAGCACCGTGTAGTTGGTGATGGCGATGCCGGCCAGGGCCACCAGCAGCAGCCGCTCCCCGAACCGCGGCCGCGCCGCCAGATGCAGCAGGACCGCCAGCAGGAAGGTGGTCACCCAGCCGTGGAAGAATCCGCTGATGAGCATCGAGGGGGCCATGGGTTCCGTGCCGTCGCGCCGGTAGTGAATGGTGGCGACGGGTCCCTGGCGGTGCAGGGCCATGGCGGCCTCGGAGCCGCCGGCGGCGGAGGGAACGAGGTACAGCCCGTCGTTGGGCAGCGCATTGCGCAGCAACTGCCCGAGTTCGACGTCCCCGGCACTGGCCTTTTCCACATACGCATAGGGAATCGGACAGGTCCAGAACGCGGCACCGAAGACAAAGATCACGAGTGCGGCCAGGAAGCTTCCAAGGACGATGCGTTTCATGGAGGGGAGGGAGTGGCTCGCCCGGAGAGCCGTCCCGGGACGATGAGGCCAGCCTGACAGGATCGAGACAGCGGGCAATCCGGTTGTTGAGCGGCGCAACCCGGAATCCACGATCGCCGTTCGTGCGGGAGCGTGTGTCCGCTCCCCACAACCTGCCACGCCCCCCAGTCAGTTGTTGGGCGTTGGCCATATCCCCGTGCGATCCGAAACGGAGATCGGGAAATCGCCGACAGCCAATGGCCGGAGGCCGGGGGAACCGCCCCATCGAGGCGGACGGTCATGCTCCTGCCGCCGGAGTCGCTATCCGACCAACCCCCGGCGCTTGAGCATCGCCTGCATGGCCTGGTCCATGGCGTGGTCGGCCAGCGGCCGGCTCACCTCGTCCAACCGCGCATTGGCGGCCTTGAGGGCGGCCGGGTCGCCGGTCCGGGTCTTCGGGTGCTCGCCCGCCAGCACCTGCTCCACACCGTCCAGCGCCTCATGGAGCTGCCGGCGGTACTCCTCATCCAGTTCCTGGTCGTAGGTGGCCATGGTCTTCCGCGTGGCGGTCAGGGTCTCGCCGGCGCGCAGCTTGGCCTCGATCCACTGCCGGGCGCGGAGATCGTCAAAGGCATGCTCCACCGCTTCCTCGACCATCTTCTGGACATCGGCATCCGCGACGTCCACGGCCGACTGGAGCTGCACGACCTTCTCCCGGCCGGTCTTCACATCCCGGGC
>JAFLEG010000360.1 GCA_017302195.1 Verrucomicrobiota bacterium | reverse complement strand
CCCGGTAGCGGGCGGCCCCGAAAACCCGATAGAGGCTCAAGGACCAGGTGCCAGTGACCGAGGTGGCATTCATCGGCCCGGCGAAGGGCAGATTCGAAATGGCGAACGTGAAGTTGGTCGAGACGTGGAGTGTGCACTGCGTCGGCCGGCCCGGGCTCGCTCGCTGAAGATTGTAAGTGCCGACGATGGCCCGCTCGCCCGCCGCGAGAAGCTGAAGATCCTGCGGACTGACCTTGGGCCGTCCACACCCTGCGGCCAGCACGGCAAGCGATGTCACCAGCGTCAGCACCTTCACCACGAATCCATGGCACTGCCTCCCGGGGGACCTCACAACCAAAAAGTACGGCCAGGAACTGCAGGGCAACCCGGAACCATGGCCCGGATCCGGACGGACCTCGCGAGTGCCCCAGCGGGAGCCTGCGGATCCCCGGGGGTGGATCGGATGTACCCAGGCCGTTCCGGCGGCGCCTGACTGCCGGAACAAGCGCCTGTCATGCCGTCCCAGCCTCCATCACGGCACTTCGTTCTCACCACCACCGGAACCGACGGGGATCTCCATCCATTCTACGAACTGGGCCTGACCCTGCGGGCGCGCGGCCACCGGGTGACGCTGGCCACTCATGATCACTTTGAGGAGCGTTCCCGGAAAGGCGGCCTGGAGTTCCTTCCCCTGGTCTCTGCTGCGGAAACGCAGGCGCTGGTGGACCAGGAGGCGCTGTGGAGTCCGCTGCGGGGCCCGCGGATCCTCGCCCGCTGGGGCATGCGGCTCGTGCCGCGGCAGTATGAGCTCCTGAAGGCGGCAGTTGCGGAACCCGGTGCCCATCTCGTGGCGTCTCCGGGTGTCGTGGCCGCCCGGGTGGTCCAGGAAACCACCCGCGTCCCGTTGACCAGCATCGTGCTCCAGCCCTGGCTGATTCCGAGCGCCTTCGCGCCCCCGGCCATGATGGGCGGGCTGTCCCCGCCGTCGTGGTCCCCTCACTGGCTGCGGCAGGCCCATCTGCGGATGGTGGAGTGCATGGGCACGGCCCTCATCGGCCGGGGCCTCGCGCAGTTGCGAAGCCCCCTGGGGTTGCCGCCCATCCGACGCCTCTTCTGCTGGTGGTTTTCACCGACGCGCATCGTGGGACTGTTTCCCGATGGGTACGGCGCACCCCAGCCCGACTGGCCTCCCCAGGTGGTTTTGGCGGGATTCCCGGGCACCGTGGGTGCCTCGGCAGGAGCCCTGCCGCCCGAGGTGGAGGCCTTCTGCGCCGCGGGCGATCCGCCCATCGCCGTCACGTTTGGGACCGGGATGAAGCACGCCTCCACGCTCTTCGGTGACTGCCTGGAGGCCTGCCGCCGCCTGGGACGTCGCGGGATATTTCTCACCCAGTACCGGGACCAACTGCCGTCCTTCCTGCCCCCTTGGGCCTTGGCGTGTGCATTCGCCCCGTTTGCCGCCCTGTTTCCCCGGTGCGCGGCCGTGGTGCATCACGGGGGCATCGGCACAACCGCCAGGGCCCTGGCCGCCGGGTGTCCCCAACTGATCCTGCCCCTGGCCTTTGATCAGTTGGACAACGCCCTGCGAGTCCGCCGCCTCCAACAGGGCGCCTGGTTGCCACGGCGGAACCGGGCGGCGAGTGCCATCACCCGGGCTCTGAGCGCCTTGGACGCCGGGAATCAAACGGAGCCTGGTCAGCCGTTGGCGCGGAGGATCCGTGAGGCGGACGGATTGATCCGCACGGCCGATCTGCTGGAATAGTTCGGCCGTGGAGAGCCGTCGCCCATGCGACCGAAGGACGGGACGCGTCCAGGAGGCCTGGAGGCAAAAAGGGCCGGCAGGATCCCTGCCGGCCCATGCATCGCCCGAAGCTCCAGGCGTTACGGCTTCACCAGACGGTAGAATGTCTGCTCTGGCGTGACCGGGAAGTAGGCCCGGAACTGCCCTTCGGCAGCCGATGGAGTGCCCGGCACATCCTCCCAGCTTTCCGGCTCCGTGATGTCGGTGGTGGATTGCAGGACGTACCCGGCCGGAAGGCTCGGCCAGGCCACTTCCACGACGGTGCGGATGGTGAGTTCGGGAGCCCCCGGATCCACTCCTGGAATCACCCGGAAGTCGAGGTCCTCGGCAGCCACCACGCCGCTGCTGACCTTCAGGCGATCCACCTTCCCAACAAACGGCAACCCTCCGTTCGGCTCACTGCCGATGTAGAACTGGGTGTCCGTGCGCACCCCGATCAGGGCGCCGCCCGTGTAGGGAACGGTCTGACCCAGCACGCCGTCCACATAGAAGCGGAACTCGCTGCCCGTCACATGCACCACGGCGACATGATGCCATCCGCCGTCGTCGGGAATGGCCGCCGTGGATGGTTGGTCCAGGATCCCGAGGGTGGTGACAAAGAGCTTTCGGTCGAGAATGGAGAACGAGATCGCGCCTCCCGGGCCGTTGCTGAAGAAGAATACGGCGCGGGAGGACAGGGACCCAAATTTGACCCAGGCCTGCACGGTGAAGTCGCCCGGATCGAGATTGAGGACCACGTTGGGGTCGGGCACCACCACGCGCCGTCCGGCGGAGGCAAACTCCATCGAGAAGTCACCGGCACCCCCCGTCGGGGAATCGGTGGAGAAGGCCGGAGCGGTGGTCGCGGCGAAGTATTCCTCGGAGGGGATGGCCGGACGCGCCGGAGTCTTCGCGCTCTGGAACGGTGGCGCAGTTTCATTGAAGTCGTAGGCCACCAGGGTGGTGTCGAGCACCGGCTTGGGGGTGGCGGCGACGCTGTCCAGTTGCTCCGCCGTCAGCAGGGCCTTGTGCACGCGCACGCGGTCCAGAGCCGCGACGATGGACTCGCTGAGCCCTTCCGCCCCGATGCTCAGCCGGTTGTTCCCGAAGGCGCGCATGGCCCGGGTCTCCTCCACGTAGGTCGAGGCGCCATCCAGGTAAAAGGTGACACCCACTCCCGGTTCATACACCACCGCCACGTGATGCCAGGCGGCATCCTGCGGAAGAAACAGCCCGCTGGAGACGTCCACGACGCCGAAAAGCGTCCAGAGGATCTCGGTGCTGTTCACCCCCAGCTTGTACGAACCGCCGTAAGCCAGGATGCCATTGTACTGGTCGAAGTCGGATCCATCCCAGCGGACCCAGGCCTCCACGGTCAGCGGATCCGCCGCCAGGGCCAGAATCGGCCCGTCGCTGTCATCGGCCAGCAGGAAGCCCGATCCCTGCAACTGCACCGCGCGGTCGCCGGAGGTGCCTGCCGGCGACTCGGTGATGACCAGGGGCAGATTGTCCGGGTTGCCGGCCACTCCGAGCACGCCTTCCAGGCCGTTGGTGGCGCTCCGGGTGACCGTGCCAGTGCCTTCGTTGAATTGAAAATCCGCAAGCGTGACCTGGGCGCTGGCGGCGCAGGTTCCGAGACTTCCCGCCAGCATCAGGGCGGCGGCCCGGCGGAACAGGGGTGGGGTCAGTGTGTCCAATGTCATGAGTTCAGTAGGTGATGTTCAATGGCTCCAATGCCTGCGCACCCCCGATCCAGCCGGTGGATGCCGAAAAAATCCGGGGAGGCGATGAACGGATGGAAATCCCCCGCACAGGCTCCAACACCCGGGGAAATCCCAGGGCCACGATCCGCAGCGGACGCCACTTGAACCCGTCAGGACAGGCGATGAGTCCGCAGGCGGGTCTGACCTCCGGCGCGGCGATAGCCAGAATCGGTCCAAGATGCGGGGCGCCGGCAGCAGTCGCCGACAAATCTGGGCGAGCTGGACTTTTCCGCGGGCCAACTGCCGCTCCTGCCCCGTGGTCATCCGGAAGTGTCCCAAACCGAGTGTGGATGTTTGGACACGATGTTCGTTTCCGGGTACCGCGGCCCCATCTCACTTTCGTGGTGAGATCAATCGCGTGATGAGCCGTGTTCCTGTGGTGGCTCCCCCCGGTTGTTCGCCGAGAGGTGCATGGCCCGCCGGCAGCCAGGTCCCACCGGATTCGGGTGCTCTTCGCACCCTCCAGGAACACCGGGAGGCGACCGGCAACCGGTGCCGGGTGAGAAAGTGATGGCGCGTCCGTGCCGCGGGCGTACAACAGGTTCATTCTCACGAAAATCCCGGCACCATGAATGGTCATCCTCCCCCGTCCCCGCGGTCCGCATTCACCCTCATCGAGTTGCTCGTGGTCATCGCCATCATTGCGATCCTCGCCGGAATGCTCCTGCCCGCGCTCGCCAAGGCGAAGTCCAAGGCCGTGAGAACCCTGTGCGCCAGCAACGGCAAGCAGTGGATGCTGGCCATCAATCTCTACGCCGGCGACAACGCCGGTTCGTATCCCGACAATTCCGGAGGTCAGGGCTTCTCATGGATGGTGCCCTCCATGAGCAACTTCTGGAACGGCTACCTGATCAAGAATCGCCGGACCACCACCAAGAATGTCCGGGCGCAAAATGACGTGCTCTTCTGTCCGGACGACGCGTGGCACCGGACGGCCGAGCGCGGCATGATCTCCAGCGACAACTCGGCCCAGCTCATTGGCTACTTTCTCCTGCCGGGACGCAAAGCGGGAGACACGGATGTCACGGCGGGAGCCCAGGGCACGGCTGAGTGGTTCTTCCGGCGGAAGCTGGATGGCCAGTACGCCGGCGCGCCGGTGCTCATTGACCGCCTTCAGGCCGTCGGGTCACGGACGACCAACATCTACGACGCCCGCCTGACCTGGACGACCGACTACGAGGGCAAGAAGGTCCTGACCTCCGTCCACCGGATTGCCCGCGGAGCTCCCAGCGGGGGCAACTTCTCGTTCGAGGATGGACATACCGAGTGGTTTCAGGGACGCAGGGTCTCGCTGGGATCCGATTACGGTTCCTGGCAGTGCTTCTTCAAGATTCCGGTCGAGGTCCGCTGAGTCCCGGGGCGCCGGGCTCGGCTCCCCGCCGGGAATGTCCGAGCCCGATCTCTGCCTCGTTGCTTGAGAGTCGCGAAGTGCCGCCCAGTTTCCCCTCACCAGCCATCCCTCGCCATGCGCCCGTTCCCTCCCCAGCCGCCTTCCCGCCGGCGCTCCGGGTTTTCCCGCCTGGACCTGCTGGCGGCGCTTGCTGCCTGCGGCGTGCTTTCCGGGCTTGCACTGCCCCAACGAGCCCGCGCCGGCGCCGGAGCCCAGTCGGTGGGCTGCGTCGAGAACCTCCGTCGCCTGGGGCTGGCCTGGCAACTGTATGCGCAGGACAACGCCGGTCAGGTCGTCAACAACTACGATCTGCCGGACACCCTGGGGACCGTGAATTCCGGCACCTTCCGCACCTGGGCGCACAACGTCGTGGACTGGACCTCGGCGCGGGCCAACACCAACCGGCTCTGGATTGAGAAGGGCCGTCTGTTCCCGTACCTCGACCAGGATGTGTCGGTCTTTCGATGCAATGCCGACACCTTCGTCAGCCCCGC
>JAFLEG010000359.1 GCA_017302195.1 Verrucomicrobiota bacterium | reverse complement strand
GAGGCCCAAACGTTCCCTCGGCCTGGGAGATCCCGGCACCTTGGGCGGGGGAGGAAGTCAGAGCCTCGTCACCTCGTCTGCTACGGTGCTCACCTCATCACCCATCCTTCCCCACCAGAAGACGGAATTGGGCGATATGGGAGTTGCTTTCAGGTGGTGCTTTTCACGGGGGCGTTTCCCGGACGATCCTGCCCGGATGATGCAGCCAGTTTCAGGCAGAAGGCCCACGCCGTGGCTCCGGTTTCCAGGCGCAGCGGGCCTTGCCGTGGCGCTGGTGGCCACTGTGGTTTCCGGGCAGGAACTGAAGACCGGGAACAATGAGGCCGCGCGGCCTCTGAGCCCGGCGGAGCAACGGGAGGCCTTCACGCTGCCCGAAGGGTTCACGATCGAGCTGGTGGCCAGCGAGGAGACCGGGCTGCCGAAGCCGGTCTCGGTGGCCTTCGATGATGCCGGGCGGCTGTGGTCGGTGACGGCGACGGAGTATCCCCGGGATCAGGATCCTGGCGTCTGGACCACGCCGGGCCGGGATCGGGTCGTGGTGATTGATTCGCCTTTTGGCCCTGGACCGCACACGCCCCGGGTTTTTGCCGACGGCATGGTCCTGCCGCTCAGCGTGCTGCCTTACCGCAATGGCGCACTGGTCGCGCAGGGTCCGGAGATCCTGTTCCTGGAGGACCGGGATGGCGACGGGCGGGCCGATGACCGGCGGGTGCTGCTGCGCGGATTCGGGGTGCAGGATACCCACACGCTGCCCCACCAACTGGAGCATCTTCCCGGAAACTGGATTGTGTTCTCCCAAGGAGTGCTGAACAACGGCACCGCGGTGACCACCCGCGGGAAGCGGGTGAATGCCGACAAGACCTTTGTGGCGCGGTTTCGTGCGGACGGCTCCGACCTGGAGATCCTGTCCACCGGACTCAACAATATCTGGTCCTGGGTGCAGGATCGGAACGGGCGGGTCTTTGTCCACGAGGCCAACGATCTGGGCTATGGCCTCGTGCCGTGGGAACGCGACGCCACCTATCCCAGCTTCATCCCGCGGCTGATGCATCCGGAGGCCCCGTATCATCCGCCGACCTCTCCGGAACTGGCGCTGGGTGGCACTGGGTTCTCCGGCCTGGCGCTCTCCGAGGATCGTGGCAGCTCGTTTCCGCCGCCCTGGCACGAGGTCCTTTTCGTGGCCAATCCCATCACCCGGTCCATCAACGCGGTGACCGCGACCCGCGGCACCAACGAGGTGTACCGGTTTCGCCAACTCCCGGATCTGGTCCGCTGCCGGGATGAATCATTCCGTCCGGTGGCGGTGCGCTTCGGTCCCGACGGCTGCCTGTACATCGTGGACTGGTACAACCGGATCATTTCGCACAACGAGGTGGATCGGAATCATCCCGCCCGGGACAAGACCCGCGGTCGCCTCTGGCGGGTGCGGCATCGGGACATGCCACACCGGCCCGTGCCCAATGTGGCCGCCGCTCCAGATGCGGCATTGCTGCGCCATCTGCAGGCCGACTCGACCTGGGAGTTGCGCGCGGCGTGGCACCAGATCGTCCAGCGCAATGCCCGCGCCCTGGTTCCCGCCCTGACCGCCCTGGCACGTGATCCCGCCGGTGACTCCGGGGTACGCATCCACGCCCTGTGGTGTCTGGAGGGCCTGGGTGTGTTCGACCGGGAGGTGCTGGCCGCCCTGATCACCTCGCCCGAGGTGGACATCCGCCATGAAGCGGTGCGTGCGCTGTCCACGCTGCGGCCGCCGCTGCCGGTGGCCGTGGCCCTGCTGGCGCCGCTGGCGGAGGAGCCGACCTTCCGGGTCCGCAACGAGGTGCTGCGCTACCTCCGCGACTGCCCCGAGGCGCTGGATCCCGACACGCTGGCCTGGGTGAGGCGCTGGCGGACCGCGCCCGACCTCGGTCGCAAGGTGAAGGGCTGGGACCGGGAATATCTGGAGCCGGGAGGGGTCTATGAATCGGCGTTCCAGAACCTGCTAGTTCAGATGGTGGAGGAGAAGGCGCACCCGCGGACCGGAGGGGTGGAGTCCGCCAGATGGACCGGTGTGGTGCGCACCGTGCCGTCGCCGGATGCCGCGGCGCGGCGTCAGCGGGAGGAGCACCTCGCGGTGCTGACCCGTCAGGTGGAGGCCTCCACCGCCGTGGATCTGGAGCGTGGGCGCCGGCTGTTTCACGCCGCCTGCGCCGCCTGCCATTCCGTGGAGCGCAACGGATCCGGATTCGCCCCTCCGCTGAGCGGGTCCCGAAACCGCACCACCGAGGCGTTGCTGGGCGCCCTGCTGGATCCCGCGCAGGCGGTGGAGGTGGTGTTCCGTCCCTTCCAGGTGGAGACCACGGACGGGGAGACGGTCGAGGGGTTTCTTGGGGATGTCACCGCAGAGGTGCTCACCCTGCGTTTCGCCGGGGGACTCCAGCGCGTCTTCCCGGTCAAAGAGATCCGGTCCGCGGGCTATGTGAACGGCGCCTCGCTCATGCCCGAAGGCCTCCTGGATTCCCTCAGTGCGGTCGAGGTCGCCGACCTGGTGCGGTACGTGCAGTCGCTCCAGTGATGGGAGGGGCGCTCGCGCTCCGGCATGGTGTGCGGCGGCTTGCCCTGCCGAACCCGGGCGAAGGCAGGAGTGCATCGGAGACGCCGCTTTGCAACGACGCGTGAGGTGGGAGCCGTGCGTTCATTTCCGTCCCGGGCGATGGTTCCGGCCGACGCCAAAGCGGTGGCAAGCCACCGCAGTCCAGGGAGGCGCCGCTTTGGAACGACGCGTCGGCAATTCGCCGCAACGCGTTGGCTCGGGCCAAGCCTCGCCCTGCCAGCGATTGAAATACGCCTCCGGGCTCGGCTGCCCTCGTGGGCGTTGACCCTGGGCGACGGGCGCCGATACCGTCTTCACATTCCATGAAGCCTTCCCTTGTCCCGTATCTCGGCCTCCTGCTGTGGACCTCCGTATCGCTGGTGTCCGGTGCCGATTCCAAGCCCGCCTCCCAGTCCCCGTCTGCGCCCAAGTATCCGGTCCACGGATCGGTGGAGCGTCTGGATCCGGCCCTCGACACGCTGCTGGCGCCCGGGGTGCAGATGGAGCGGTTGGCCGAGGGCTTCAACTGGTCCGAGGGGCCGACCTGGCTGCGGGGCGAGAAGGCGGTGGTGTTCTCCGACGTGCCGGAGAACAAGATCTTTCGCTGGTCCGAGCGCGACGGGTTGAGCGTGTATCTGGATCCCAGCGGCTACACCGGGGACCAGATCAAGTTCAACGAGCAGGGATCCAATGGGCTGACGACCGATTCCAAGGGACGCCTGGTCATCTGTCAGCACGGCGACCGTCAGATTGCGACCCTCGTACGTCGCAATGGGGTCCAGGGCACATTTGAGCCGCTGGTTCGTCACTACGGACCCCGGCGTTTCAATTCGCCCAACGACCTCGTCTTTTCCAAGAAGGGCGGCCTGTACTTCACCGATCCGCCGTACGGACTGCCGGGACTCGATGGCAGCGCCTTGAAGGAACTGATGTTCAATGGCGTGTACCTGCGCCGTCCCAGCGGCGAGGTGGTGCTGCTCACCCGCGAGGCCAGTTTCCCGAACGGCATCGGACTGTCGCCTGACGAGAAGACGCTGTACGTGAATGTGTCCGATCCCGCCCGGCCGGTGTTGATGGCATTCGATGTCCGCGGGGATGGCACGGTCACCAACAGCCGCGTTTTCTTCGACACCGCGCCGCTGGCGGCGGCCGGACGGAAGGGGCTTCCCGATGGTCTGAAGGTGGACACCCGGGGGAATGTGTGGGCCACCGGGCCGGGCGGCGTGCTGGTGTTCAGTCCCGACGGACGGCATCTGGGTACGTTGATGACCGGCGAGGCCACCGGGAACTGCGCCTGGGGTGACGATGGATCCACGCTCTACATCACCGCCGACATGTACCTGCTGCGTGTGAAGACCCTGGCCAAGGGTTTGGGATTCTCCCGCTGATCCTGGAGTGCCGGTTGGTGCCAAGGCGGCGATGCCGCCTTGCCTGGGCGCGTTTCCCCTCGATGGTGTGGGAGGGAAATGGACCTCGGAGTCCGCTCCCTTTCCGTTCCGCGCGATGGGGGCCGTCCGTGCCCCGGTCTTTTTCCGGGACGCCATTTTCGGCCGACGCCAAAGCGGTGTCGCGCCCACCGCAGTCCCATGGCGCTTCGCGGGGGGAGCGGCGCCGTATTCCCGGACGGGGTTGCATCCCCGATGGGAATTGCCCACGCTGCCGCTGCGGTCGCCGAGGTCGCGGGATTTCTGCCGCGTGGCGACGCGATTTGCCGAAAGATTGATCTCATGAACTCCCGTTCCGTCTCCGGTTGGACCCGCGTCGCCGCCTGGACTGCCCTCGTCACCGCCCTTCCGATCACCCTCCAGGCGCATCCCGGCCACCCCGAGGTGTCGTCCTGGATCTCCGGCGCCTTTCATCCGCTTTCCGGATGGGATCACGCCCTGGCCCTGCTGGGAGCCGGCTTGTGGGGTGTTCAATGGGGCGGCCGCGCCCGATGGGTGTTCCCTGCGGTTTTCCTGGGCGGGATGGCCGCCGGAGTTCCGCTGGCGACCCGCGTGGGCACCCTGCCGGGACTTGAGTCATTCGTCCTGGCCTCCCTGTTGGTGCTGGGGTTGGGGTTGGCCTTTGCCGTTCGGGCCTCGTTGCCGGCCGCTGCGTCCCTGGTAGGCGTGTTCGCCCTGGCGCACGGGGCGTCGCATGGACTGGAATCGGGCCCCGGGCTGCCTCCGATGGCCTACGCCGCCGGATTCCTGATGAGCAGCGCGGTGTGGCTCGCCATCGGTGCGGGGCTGGGACTGGCGGCACGACGCCTGCATGAGGAGCGCTGGCTCCGTTGGGCCGGGGCCGCACTGGCCATCGGTGGATTGTGGGGCCTGGCTGCCTAGCGGAACCTGCGCACCGGACGCGGGTCATACGGGAAGGCATTGATCACGTGGCGGACATCCCGGACCTCACCGCCGGCGAGGAGCACCTCCACCACATCGAATCGTGAGGCCACCCGCCGGTCCTCGAGCTGCCGCAGGTAGTCTTCCGCCGTGAGCGAGAGGCGGCGGCGTTTGGCGGCATCCACCGCCGCGGCCGGACGCGCCCACTCCTCCGAGGAACGGGTCTTCACCTCCACAAACACCAGGCAGCGGTTGTCCCGAAGGATCAGGTCAATCTCGCCGCGCCTGGACCGGTAATTGGACGTGAGCAACTTCATCCCCTGACCCTGCAGGTGACGTCGTGCCGCGGCCTCACCAAGCCGGCCCCGACGCAGGTGTTCCGGCGTGACCGGTCCTGCGAACAAGCGCTGAAGCATTGCTGCGAGATTGGTGCACGACACGGTGCGCCGGTCGGGGGCTTGAGGCTCGTTGGCCACTCGCGACAATTGGCGATCCCCCTCAATCCGAGGTTCCATCGCCGA
>JAFLEG010000036.1 GCA_017302195.1 Verrucomicrobiota bacterium | reverse complement strand
CGCATGGACAAAGAACGCAAGCTGATCATCGCCGGCAATTGGAAGTGCAACAAGACGGTGGCCGAGTCCCTGAGCCTCGTCACCGACCTGCGTCGCGAGCTGTCGGCCGTCAAGGAGGTGGACATCTTGGTCTGCCCCCCCTTCACCGCCCTGGAATCGGTGTCCAAGGCCATCCTCGACTCCAACATCCGCCTGGGCGCCCAGAACATGGGGGACCACGGCTACGGCGCGTTCACCGGCGAGGTGGCGTCGGGAATGCTCAAGGAGTTCTCGGTCGGCTACGTGGTCCTGGGCCACAGCGAGCGCCGCCAGTTCCAGAAGGAATCCGACGCCCTGGTCGCCCGCAAGGCGGCGGCGGCGCATGCGGCCAATCTCGTCCCGATCGTCTGCGTGGGTGAAACCCTCGCCGAGCGCGAGGCGGGCATCACCAATCCGGTGGTCGAGACCCAGGTCAAGGGCTCGCTGGCCGGCCTCACCCCCGAGCAGGTGCAGGACACCGTGGTGGCCTATGAGCCCGTCTGGGCCATCGGCACCGGCAAGACCGCCACCAGCGCGCAGGCCCAGGAGGTGCATGCCTTCATCCGCGGGGTGATTGCCTCGATGCACGGCGAGGCCGTCGCGCGGCGGGTGCGCATCCAGTACGGCGGCAGCGTGAAGGCCAACAACGCCCGGGAACTGATGATGCAGCCCGACGTGGATGGCGCCCTGGTCGGCGGCGCCAGTCTCGAAGTCCGCAGCTTTGCCGACATTGTGAAGAATTCCATCTGAACCCGAACCGGATTTATGTCGCTGGCGATCAATCTTCTCACGTTTGTGCTCGTGCTGCTCTGCCTGCTGCTCGGGCTGCTGATCCTCATCCAATTGCCGAAGAAGGAAGCCGGACTCGGTCAGGCCTTTGGCGGCGCCACCACCGAGGCCCTCTTCGGCGCCGGGTCGGGCAACGCGCTCACCCAGATGACCAAGTACAGCGCCGGGGGATTCCTGGCACTCTGCGTCCTCCTGGCCTGGATGAACGCCAATCTGGCCGCCAGCCGCACCAGCGGCGTGGAGAAGGCACTGAAAGCCGAGGCGGCTGCCGCCGCGGCCACGCCGGCGGTCGTTCCGAGCCTCGCCCCGAGCAATGCCGCTCCCGGCCTGACCACTCCTGCAACCGGCACACCCGTCACTCCGGCTCCCGTTTCGACCCCGGTGACTCCGGCCCCGGCTCCTGCCCCCGGAACTCCGACGCCCTGACCGGCGTCCGGCTTGAAGCGCGGCTGATGACGGCTCATCCTCCGGCGTGCCGTCCGCGCTAGCAGCGTCCTGGAGCCGGGGAGTGGGAGCCACGCGAAGCGGGTTCCCAGGTGGCACACCTGCAGTCTGCGGGCGGACCGTTGGATGGCTGGTCCCGGGACTGCTCGCGTCTTGGCTGTTCTTGGTCTCGGGATGCTCCCCGGACCCCCGCGCCGACCTGGTGATCCATAATGGCGCCGAGGCCGAGACCATTGATCCCCAGGTGCTCACCGGACAGCCCGATGGCCGGGTGGCCTCCGCCCTCTTTGAGGGCCTGACGCGGTTTGATCCGCGCACCGGACGCGGCGTTCCCGGTCTCGCCCATTCCTGGGACATCTCTCCCGACGGACTCCGCTACACCTTCCACCTCCGAACCAACGCCGCCTTCTCCACCGGAGAGCCCATCCACGCCGAGGATTTTGTCTGGTCCTGGCGCCGGGCGGTGGATCCGGTCACCGCGGCCGACTACAGCGGATTCTTCTTCTATGTGAAGGGAGGCCAGGCCATCGCCACCGGCGCCACCAACCGTCTGGAGACCCTGGGCATCCGGGCCGTGGACCCGGCCACGTTCGAGGTGACGCTGGTGAATCCCACGCCGTTTTTCCCCGACCTGTGCGCCATGCGCATCATGGCGGTGATTCCCCGGGCCACCGTCGAGCGGTTGGGGGATCAGTGGGTGCGGGCGGATCCCCTGCCGTGCAGCGGACCCTACCAGTTGGAATCGTGGCGGCCGAATGACCGCATCCGGCTGCGGGCCAATCCGCACTATTGGGATGCCGCCAGTGTGGGCTGTGAGCGTGTGGACCTGCTGTCGGGTGACTCACCCACCGCTGCGCTGAACCTGTATCTGACCGGCGACGTGGACTTCCTGATCGACAAGGTGGTGATCCCGTCGGAGTTGGGCGACGTGCTGGTGCGGCGTCCAGATTTTCACTCCTACGCCTATCTGGCCACCTACTTCTTCCGGTTCAACGTCACGCGGAAACCCTTCGATGACCCCCGGGTGCGCCGGGCCATCGGATTGGTGGTGGACCGGCGGCGGATCGTGGAACGCATCACGCGCATGGGGGAGCAGCCGGCCAGCGCGCTGACCCCGCCGGGCACGGGGGGCTATGTGCCGCCCGCGGGCCTGGGTCATGCGGCCCTGCTCGCCACCAATGCGGCCGACTACGCCGTGGCCATGCGTGCGGCGGCCCTGGAGGCGCAGCGCCTGCTGGCGGAGGCGGGTTACCCCGGAGGCAGCGGCTTTCCCCCGTTCACCTACATGTTCAATGCGGGCGGCGGTGGCGGCGCGCGGCAGCACGAGAACATCGGCGTGGAGATGCAGGCCAGCCTGCGCGAACATCTCGGATTGCAGATGGAGCTGCGTCCGGTGGAGTGGAAGACCTATCTCTCCGACATGTCGCAGTTGAACTTCGACATGATCCGGGGCTCCTGGGTGGGTGACTACCAGGATCCGACCACCTTCCTCGACTGCTTCCTGGCCGACAGCGGCAACAACCGCACCGGATGGCGCAGTACCCGCTACGACGGCCTGCTGTCCGCCGCCGCCGCCGAGCCGGATTCGGCCAAGCGCTTCGCGCTGTTGCGCGAGGCCGAGACCCTTCTGGTGCGGGAGGAGGCCCCCATCGTGACCCTTTATTCCTACGTCGGGCTGTTCGCCTTCGATCCCGAGCGCTGGGAGGGCATCCACCCCAATCTCACGGGGGAGCATCCGGTCTGGGCCATCCGGCGCCGTGTGGCCGGCGGCGCCCGTTCCGCCGTTGCCTCGGCAACCGCCCCCTGAGTCATGTATTTCCTCCGCCGACTGCTCTTCCTGCTGCCGCTCACGCTGCTGATCATCACCCTGGCCTTCTTCCTGGTCCGCGTGGCGCCGGGCGGTCCCTTCGACCGGGAACGGCGTCCGGCGTCCCCGGCCGTCGAGCGGGCGCTGGCAGCGCGCTACCACCTCGATGAATCCCTGGTCTCCCAGTACCTGCGCTTCCTGGGACTGCGCTGGGAACGGCAGCCCGACGGGTCCTGGAAGCGGGCTCCCGGCGGCCTGATCACCGGGGACCTCGGGCTCTCGCTGAAGTACCGCAACCATTCGGTGTCGGACATCATCCGCCAGGGCCTGCCCATCTCGCTGACCCTGGGCGGCACCGCCTTCCTCTTCGCCCTGGGCTTTGGCATTCCGATGGGATTCTACACCGCCGTGCGGCGGGGCGGGGCGGGGGACTGGATGGGCAGCCTCCTGGCGCTGGTGTTCATCTGCGTGCCGGGCTTCGTCATCGGTCCGGTGCTCATCCTGCTGCTGGCGTTGAAGGCGGGATGGTTTCCCGTCGGGCTCTGGGGCACGGCGTCCCATGTGGTGCTGCCGATGACCGCCCTGGGACTCTACTTCGGCGGCCGGGTGGCGCGGCTCACCCGCGAGGGGGTGGGCCAGGCGCTCCAGAGCGAGTTTGTGCGGACCGCCCACGCCAAGGGGTTGAGCCCGGCAGGCGTGCTGCTGCGGCATGCGCTGCCGCTGGGCGTCATGCCGGTGGTGTCGTACAGCGGACCGATGCTGGCGGACCTGCTCACCGGGTCCTTCGTGGTCGAGAACATCTTCCAGATCCCCGGCATCGGGGTGTTCATGGTGAATTCCTCCCTCAGCCGCGACTACACCATGGTCGTCGGACTGGTGCTCCTCTACGCCCTGATGCTGCTGGTGCTCAATCTGGCGGTGGACCTCGCCTACAGCCTGCTCGATCCCCGGGTGCGACATGACTGACGCCGTCCGTTCCACCACCCTCGCGGCGCCCCCGCTGACGCCCAACCAGCGGGCCTGGCGCCGGCTGCGGCGGCATCGTCCGGCCCTGATCTCCGCGCTCCTTCTCGGCGCGGTGCTGCTCCTGGCATTGCTGGTGCCCTGGTTGAGCCCGTACGCGACCGGACAGGCCTCGGATCTCCAGTTCTCCGCCCCCGACCGGGCGCATTGGTTTGGCACCGATGTGCACGGTCGCGACGTCTTCACCCGGGTCTTCGCCGGCGCCCGCATCTCACTGCTGGTCGGCGCGGTCGGGGCGGGCGTCAGCCTGGTGATCGGCGTGGTCTGGGGCATGGTGGCGGGCTATGTGGGCGGGCGTCTCGACGGACTCCTGATGCGGATTGTGGACGTGCTCTACTCCCTCCCCAGCATCGTGTTCGTCATCGTGCTCATCACCACGCTCGAGGGTCATGTGAAGCGCTGGGTCGGCGGGTGGGCTCCCGAGTGGGTACCCGCGGCCCGTCTCATGTTCCTGTTCGCCGGACTCGGCGCGGTGTCGTGGTTGACCATGGCGCGGATCGTCCGGGGGCAGGTCCTGTCGCTGCGCACGCGGCCCTTCGTCATGGCCAGCCAGTCGCTGGGCGCCAGCCATCGCCGCATCCTGCTGCGGCACATCCTGCCCAACGTCACCGGCGTGGTGATCGTCTATCTCACCCTCACCGTGCCGGCGATCATCCTGTACGAGAGCTTCCTGAGCTACCTGGGTCTGGGCATCCAGCCGCCGGACGCCAGCCTGGGCACGCTGATCGCCGAAGGCGCGGCCCAGATCAATCCGCTGCGCGTTTTCTGGTGGCTCATCGTGTGTCCGGGCTCGGTCCTGGCGCTCACCCTGCTCGCACTCAACTTCCTCGGCGACGGCCTGCGCGACGCCCTGGATCCGCGCGAAGGCTGAACCGGAAGTCGTTACGGCCCGCCCTGGATGGCCTGCAACGCCTCCCGGGCCTCCTGCTGCAGGGTGGCGAATCGCGAGGACAGCATCCGGCGCAATGCCGGCACGGCATCGCTGGCGGGCGGTCCGATCTCCTTCAACGCCATCAGGCTCATCCGTTGAAAGCGCTGGATGGGGGTGTCCAGACCCCGGGCCAGTTCCTCGACAATCTCCGGGGAGGCCTCCCTCTGGATCCGCCAGAGGGCAAACGCCACCGGCCCGGTGGCGTGGCGTCTCGGACGCTCCCGCAACGTCTCGGTGAGGGAGGGCACCGCCTCCCGGGCCAGGGGACCCAGCGCGCCGTACAACTGATGGGCGTAGTCGCCGGTCCAGGAGTTGTTGGTGCGCTGCTGCGCCAGCATCATCGTGACCGCGAGGGCGCCGTGCTCCCCGGGAGAGACCACCCCCAGCGCGTGCGCTGCCGAGGGGTGGATGCGCCGGTCGGGATCGGAGAGCAGTTGGACCAGGCGCGGCGCGGCGTTGCTCGCGGCGGTGCCGTAAGGGATCAGGGCTCGTGCGGCCGCGAGCCGGACGTGGGCATCTCCGGATTCCAGCAGGGGCAGCAACCCCTCGAGCGGCGCCGGATGGGTCGGCCAGATTCGGGGAAACTCGCGGATCAGCTCCGTCTGGACGCTTTCCAGGCTCAAACCTACCGGCTTGGCGTTGGGCGCGCGAAACGCCTCCAGCGTCAGATGGGCGAGGTAGTTGCTCAGGATCGCCGGATCCCCGGGGGCGCCGGCGGTCACCGCCGCCAGCACCTTCCATCGCAGGGGCGCACTGGAGGCGCCGAGCTGCTCCAGTTCTCCCCGCGCCGTTGCGGCATCCGGCCCCATCAAAACCAGCGAGAACAGCGCCTGTCGGCGCGCGTTCTGGGTGCGAACCGCGCGGGAACTGAGGCTCCGGGCAAGGGGCTCCCAACCCCAGGAACCCAGCAGCGACTGGAACTCGGCCATCGGTCCCCATTGAAGCCCCCGTTCCACCCAGTCCGGCCGCGCCCGGATCCTGGCCATCAGGAAGGGCAGCGCCTCGTCACCCGCCGCCGCCAGTTCGCCGCGCCGGACGGTGTCGTCGTTGCAGCCAATGCCCAGATCTTCCGAGATCAGCGACTCCAGGTGCGGGTTCCGCGGAGCGAAGGAACGGAAGGCCACCCAACCACCGCCGATCAGGAGCACCCCCAGCGCGATCCCGATCGCGCGCTTCGGGAAACGCCCATGCCAAACCCGTCTGATCTCCGCAGCCATGCCGGCCTTCTCTGACAGGAATCACGTCCCGACGGCACGGAAGAAATGGCGGATTCTACCGCCTTGGCAGGACTCTCCCCATTCCATCACCATCCGTTCACAGAACTTCCCAATGACCCACGACATCCCTGAAACGAAAACCTCCGGAGATCTGTCCTGCTGCATTTACGCCTGAACACTGAGACCGACGATTTCGATTCCGCGCCATTCAGCCGGCGCAGCGAACCCGGACAGCCGCTGCCCACCATTCCCGATTCATTGAACCTCAAAACTTCTTCCAAATACATTGAGCGGATGGGCTCCGGCACGCGCGACATGATCCGCCTCTTCCGCGAAGCCGGCCTGCGCGAGCCGGTATTCACCGTGCGCGACGGTTTCGTCCAAACCCTGTGGCGGCCGCCCCTGCCAGAGTCGGCCAGCCCCACCGCACCAGTGACCCCACCAGTCACGGGGCAGGGCGAGCCCCTGGAGTTCCCAATCACCGAAGTCCTCGCAACATGAGCGCGAACCCAAAAAGCGGCAGCGACGTCCCAACGCGTCTCCCGCTGGCGGAGAAAACGCGGATTGTGGCGGAAGTGGAGCGCCGGTTGAGCGTGGTCGAGGAGTTGGAGTCGGTGGTCGCTGCCAACCTCCAGCGCGCCAGCAGCTATCGCCAAAGCATCCTGAAGAAGGCGTTCACAGGAGAACTCGAATGACACCGCGCCCAACAGCTTGTTCTCTCAAGGCTTCAGCCAGCCAAGCCCGCCTCCGCCAGTCCATCCTCCAAAAAGCATCCACAGGGAAATTGCCGAAAACCAAGGTCGCCCCGCAAATGTCCGACCCAATACGTTATTGCCCACACGAACCAACGACTCAGCATGAGTGACAACTCCAAGATCGAGTGGACGGACGCCACTTGGAACCCAGTGCGTGGCTGCACGAAGGTGAGCCCCGGCTGCATGCATTGCTACGCGGAGACGTTCGCGGAGCGGTTTCGCGGCGTGCCCGATCACCCCTTCGAGTTCGGTTTCGATCTGCGGCTTGTGCCGGAGAAGCTGGGCGACCCGCTTCGCTGGTCCAAGCCCAAGAAGATTTTCGTCAACTCAATGAGCGACCTTTTCCACGAGGGCGTGTCCGACGAATACATCGAGAAAGTCTGCCGGGTGATGCTCGCGGCGAACTGGCACACCTACCAAATTCTCACCAAGAGGGCAGACCGGATGTCGGCACTGTTGCAAGGCAGGCTGCGCAAAGCAGCAAATGCGCCCCACATCTGGTGGGGAGTGAGCGTTGAGAACCAAAAACACGGGTTGCCGCGCATCGCGAAACTCCGGACCGCAAGACCGACGGTTGCCTTCCTGTCGGTCGAACCGCTGCTGGAAGACCTTGGCCAATTCGACCTGAGTGGCATCCATTGGGTCATCGTCGGCGGTGAAAGTGGTCCAGGCGCGCGCCCGATGGATCCCGCCTGGGTTCGCGACATTCGTGACCAATGCCAGAAGGCCGGTACGGCCTTCTTCTTCAAGCAGTGGGGTGGCGTGCGCAAGAGCGAGACGGGCCGAAGCCTAGACGGTAAGACCTATGATGAGTTTCCGGATCTCGCCGCAGTAGAGGTTTTGGGGACCGACCAAAGACTGTTGCTCCTGCGGGAAGTTGAGACGGAGTACTGCGTAGGAGCGAGGCGATGAGCAACGACGAACTTTATACGGGTCGTGAGCAAACGCTCGTCAAACACTTCATCCTTCAGAAGTATCTGGAACGGTTCGCCTACATCGTCGGGTCGCATTGGGATACTCTGACTTATGTGGACTGCTTCTCTGGTCCTTGGAATGCGCGTTCGGAGAAGTTCGAGGATAGTTCCTTCGCCATCGCGCTAAAGGAACTTCGCAACGCCCGCAACACGCTGGCGAAACAGCGGGGCAGGAATGTTCAGATGCGGTGTTTCTTTCTGGAAAAGAACCGGGCGGCATTTGCCAAGCTCAAGGAGTTTGCTGACAGCGTGAAGGACGCAGAAATCGAGACACGAAACGCCACGCTGGAAGAATCCATCCCCGACATTTCGGATTTCGTGAAAAGAGGCGGCGCGAAGGCATTTCCTTTTGTCTTCATCGATCCAACGGGTTGGACAGGGTTTGAGATGGAGACTATCGCTCCGCTGCTCCGGCTGAATCCGGGCGAGGTGTTGATCAATTTCATGACCAGCCACATCCGTCGCTTCCTAGATTCGCCGCAGGAGGAAACGCAGGAAAGTTTCAAGCGGCTGTTCGGTTCAGGGGAATTCAGGGCGAAGGTACAGGGCGTCGCACAACTTGAGCGGGAAGATGCGGCCGTCGAGGAATACGCCCGCAACGCAAGATTGGTTGGCGGTTTTAGTTTTGGCTGCAACGCGATTGTACTGCATCCAGAAAAGGATCGGACCCATTTCAACTTGATTTACCTGACGCGGAATCTCAAAGGCATCGAGGTTTTCAAAGATGCTGAGAAAAAAGCAATGGAAGTGCAGGAAGCCGCCAGAGCGGAGGCGCAGCAGCGCAAACGCGTCGCCAGCAAAGGGCAGTCTGAGCTGTTTGGCAGTAGGGAGCTTCACGATTCAACGCACTACGAATTCCTGCGTGAGCGGTATCTAGCGAAGGCGCGCAGCTTGGTTCTGCGCGCCTTGGAGTCGAAGCGCCGGTTGCTTTACGACGATGTGTGGACGCTCGCGCTTTCAGAACCGATGTCGTGGGAGAGCGATTTGAAGCAGTGGATAGAGGAGTGGAAAGACGACGGTCGCCTCGAAGTGACTGGAATGAAGCCGCGCCAGCGAGTGCCACATCGGAACGAGCAGATTTATCTGAATTGGAAATGAGCAACCCCACCGCCCTAGTCCAAAAACTCTGGAACTATCCGCCGTCGCTGGTGAGCTTTGGCGGGACAAGCTGCAATATCCTTCCGCCTTCGCCTTTGGCTTCGGCGGGACGAGTCCGCTTCGATTTTAGCCTTGAGTAGTCCTGAGCAACTAATTTCCAAGCGTCGGAAGTATTGCTCGATCCTTCGGGACGATGGGCTGTCGTATGGGGATTACGTGGAGTAGTTGACCTTTCTGCTGTTCCTCACATGAGGGCGGATGAGCAGTTGCGGCCGCCGTTTTCGCCGTCGCAGGGCTTCAGCGGAACCGGCAGATCGTCGGCCATGCACAAGAAGTTCGCCTGACCCATTCCGCTGGCGCGCACGACGGCGACGAGCGGCACTCCACTTCACACCGCGCCCGCTCATTCTCACGTCGGGCTGATCCAGTGGGACAAGGTGAACCTTGACATTTTTTGAGCCGTATCCATGCAGACGAATTTCTGGGGAGCGCACGCGCCTCGCGTGCTGGCCGAGGGAAGTTGGAACTGCAGATCGGACGCATCGCTTCGCGACAAGCCCTCGCCTCGGCCGGTGCGCGTCACTGTTCACTGAATGGTGGCTACTCCACAGGCACAACGCGGACGGCGAGGGCTTGTCGCGAAGCGATGCATTCGGCCTGCAGTTCCAACTTCCCGTCCGCAGCATGCGGGGGCGCGTTCGCTCCCCAACCTGATTGCATCGTTCCGGCTGAGTGAAGGACGAGGCCCTGGAGGAATCCGCCTCCCCGCCCCGGAGATCGCCAAGGAAATCACCGACGATCTCGAAGCCGCCCTCGAACAGTTCGCCACAATCGCCGAGGAACTCAGACGGTGAGCGGGACCCCGATTCCACCACCTCCCACCGGAGATCAGGTTTGACGGAAACCCTGCGTTAAACATAGTTTAACGCCATGATCAAGACCATCACCAAGATCGGGAATTCGCAGGGGCTGATGCTGGACGCTGCCCTGATGGATCTGGCCCGGCTCAAGGTGGGTGACCAGGTGGCGGTCAGCGTGCATGAAGGCGGGTCCGTCGTACTGACTCCGGTGCGGCCCGTGATCCAGGCGGACCAGGCAGCGGCCACAGCCCGGCGGTTGATTCGCAAGAACTCGGAACTGTTCCGCCGGCTGTCATGAGACCGCCGCTCCTGCATCCCACCGTCGAAGCGGTGAAGGCCATTCACGCGGAGGCCCTGGCCGCACACGGCGGCGGCACGGGCCTGCGGGACGAAGCATTGCTGGAATCGGCCGTGGCAGCCCCGCAGGCCACGATGATGGGCAGGCCGTTGTTTACCGACCCGGTGGAAATCGCGGCGGCCTACCTGTTTTATTTGTGCCGCAATCACCCGTTCGTGGATGGCAACAAGCGAGCGGCCCTGGCGACATGCCTCGTCTTCCTGAGCGCGAATGGTTTGCTCCCTGAAGAGGAACTGGAGGTTGAGGCGTGGGAGGCATTGACGCTGGACCTGGCCGCCAGCCGCCTGGACCGGGAGCAGACGACGGCACGGCTGCGTCAGCTTCTTCGCTCCGAACGATGAACAACCCGCCCCCCTCAGGAGAACGTCACGAGGCCGGATGAGTTGTCACTGATTCCGTCGTCGCTTTCGCAGGCCTGCGGCGGAATGGCTGAAGTCAATCTCAACGCTTGGGGCATCCCAGACGGCCCGCCGCTTGACCGAGAGCCGGGATAGCTACAGCGTGTAGCTATGACGACTGCCAAGATCTTTCAGCACGGAGGCAGCCAGGCGGTGCGACTGCCGAAGGCGTTCCGCTTTTCGGGCACCGAGGTTTTGATCGAGAAGCGGGAGGACGCCGTCATCTTGCGCCCCGTTTCCAGCCCTCCGTCCGACCTGCGAACCGTTGGCGACGTATCGCGTTACTTTTCCGAGCAGGACGCGGATGCCGCCAGCTTTCCTGAGCCACCTCCCCGCCCCAGGAAGCACGAACGACCCATTCCCGAGTGGTAACCTCCGGACGGATCCATGCGCCCCTCGTTCATGCTCGACACCAGCGCTTGTATCCATGTCCTGCGCGGTCGAGCCCCCTTTGACGCGCTCCCGGCTCGCAAGGACACTGCGATCTCCAGCCTGGTCGCGGCGGAACTTTGGACAGGGATCGAGAAATCCAACCGCCCGGAGAAAGCCCGTTCCCTCAATATCTTCCTCGGACTCTTTGCGGCAGTTGATTTCAGCAACGAGGACGCCCGCCACTACGCTCAAATCCGGGCGGAATTGGAACGTAAGGGCACACCCATTGGCCCGATGGATCTCCTGATCGCCGCCCACGCACGGAACAGGGGTGCCACGCTCATCACCCGAAATGCGCGTGAGTTCCATCGGGTCGATGGACTCAAGGTCCTCGCGTGGAAATGATGGACGAGGCCCAGCAAGTCATCGCCCAGGAGATCGCCGCCGACCTCGAAGCCGCCCTCGAACAGTTCGCCACCATCGCCGAAGACCTCAAACGCTGACGGCATTCCGATTCGGCCCGGCGTGGCATGGCGAGGAGGCCGGAGGTGCCTCGCCAGAGAAACCTTCATCGCGAGGTCGGCCTGGGGACGTGGGGCTCTTGACGTTATAACGGCTGTGGATACGCTGCGACCGTGATTCTTGAGCTGAAACTTCGGAAGGTGGGCAACTCCGTGGGCGTGATTCTGCCGAAGGAGGCGCTGGCGCACCTCAACGTGGAGGAAGGTGACTCGGTGACGGTGACCGAGGGGCCGGAGGGCAGCCTGCGGTTGAGTCCGCACAAGGCCGAGGTCGCACGCCAGATGGAGATGGTTCAGGACGTGATGAAGCGCTATCGCCACACGATGCGGGAGCTGGCCAAATGAAGGAGCCGGTCTGGGTGCTGCGCGAGGTGGTGCTCGCATTGCACGAGCAGTCGCTGGCGCAGTTCGGCGGCCTGGCGGGCGTGCGCGACGAAGGGCTGTTGGATTCCGCCCTGGGGAAACCGCAGAACCTCTTCGCCTATGGCCAGCCGGACCTGTTTGAACTGGCCGCCAGTTGCGCGTTCGGTCTGGTCAGGAACCATCCGTTCCTGGATGGCAACAAGCGCGCGGGATTTGTGGTTGCGGTGCTGTTCCTGGAACTGAACGGCTGCCGATTTCAAGCGACGGAAGTGGACGCGGCCCTGCGTACGCTGGCCCTGGCCGCCGGCGAGATGACGGAAGCGGCCTACGCGGAATGGTTGAAGTCGAGTTCCAGGATCAAGGCGCCCCACAACCTGCGCGCTGCCTGAGCAGGAGGAGAAATTGCAATCCGCCCTGCACACCGATCACGACAGTCTGGTAGCGGGTTGCCTGTCCCCAACGGCTGCTCTGGCGTGAGGGTGCGGTCGGCATGAAACGGCCGCCGGGGTGTCCCGGCGGCCGTTCGGATGGGATCGGGGGGATGCTACTTGAGCGTCACGTTGGAGGGCGGGGTGATGACCCCGCCCGGATCGGCATTGAAGCCGAAGGTCACCTTGCCGCCCGCCTTGAGGGCGCCATTCCAGGACGCATTGCGAATGGTGTACCGGTTGCCCACCTTGGAGACGAGGATGGCGTCCCATAGCGTGGTGATGCGGTGCGGGAAGTCGAAGGAGACGGTCCAACTGCTGAGGTTCGGACCGGAGAGATGCGACACGGTGGCGGCACCGGTGAACCCGCTGCCCCAGTTGCTGGGGACCTGGAGGTCGAGCCGTCCCTGCACCGTGCCACCGGTGGTCGGGGTGCCGCCGGTGGATCCGGTGGAGGTGGTCGTGGTGCCCTTGAACACGAAGGATCCCGGCCGGACTCCTGCCGCCGCGTTGGCGTTGAAGCCGAAGCTCACCGTGGCGCCCGGCGCGATGGAGCCGTTCCAGGACGCATTGCCAAACGTGTAGGTGGAGCCGGACACGCTCTTGCGAACCGCATTCCACTGCTCGGTGACCGTGCCGTTGAGCTGGAAGGCGAGGGTCCAGGCGTTGATGGGAGTGGTGCCCCGGTTCTTGATCCAGACGGTGCCGCTGAAGCCCGTGGACCAGCGGTTGTCCTCGGTGAAGGTGATGGTGGCGCCGCCATTGGTGACGGTGATTGCCGGAGCCGGAGACGGCGGTGGGGGCGGCGGCGGGTTGGTGACGGTGCCGCCGGTTCCTCCAGTGCCTCCAGTGCCTCCAGTGCCTCCAGTGCCGGTCCCTGGGAGCGTGGATGCGCCGTTCAGGAGGAAGCCATACGGGGCGCCCACCTGGGCGTACGTTGGGGAGGCGTTGAAGCCGAACACCAGCTTCTGTCCCGGCTGGATGGCTGCATTCCACGTTTCGTTGGTGACCGTGTACCGGCCGCTGCTTTGGGAAACGAGTCGGGAGCTCCAGACGTTCTGAATGGTGCCGTTGAGACTGAAGGAGACATTCCAGCCGTTCCACAGATACGGCGTGGTGTTGGTGATGGTGACCTCCCCGCTGAAGCCGGTGCTCCACTGGCTCGGCACGCGGAAGAACGCGGTGAGGTTGGTGTGGCTGCTGTGATCCGTGGAGTCGGGCGGCAGCACGGTGTCGCCGTCATATGGATTGCCGTAGCCGGACCCATCCCCGAAATCCACGTCGCTGATCGAGAAGAAGGCCTCGCCGGCCGGGTCAATGCGCTGCCAGATCACGTAGATGACGTGGTGTCCGGTGCGGGCCGGCAGGTCGGTGTCAAAG
>JAFLEG010000358.1 GCA_017302195.1 Verrucomicrobiota bacterium | reverse complement strand
AGAGGCCCTCCCGCCGCTTCATGGCCCCGGGAGATGATGCGGCTCCTTCCATCGCGCATCTCGGAGCAGGTGCAGGCCGGCTTGTCCAAATCATGGCAGAGCACCGCGAAGGACAGCAGGCGGCGCGTGGCGGCATCGGCCGAGCGCCACTCCGGAAGCGACACCAGGGCATCCAGACAATGCAGCGTGTGGGTCCAGACATCGCCTTCCGGATGCCATTCCGGATCCTGCGGCACCCCGGGCAGCGCGGCGAGTTCCGGGCTGTGGACGATCCATCCGGAGTCGCGCAGCCATCGCAGGCCTGCGGACGGTTCCGCCGAGCGCTCGGCCCATTTGAACCACTCCTCGCGGATCCGTTCCACGGCCAGTTCGCCATGGCGGGCGGCAATCCCGCGGCACAGCGCCAGCGTCTCCGGCGCGCCGGTGAGGCGGAAGCGTCCGGCAAACTGCATGCCCCGCAGCACGCGCAGCGGATCCTCGTCAAAGGCGGCGCTGGTGTGCCGGAGCACGCCCGCACGCAGGTCGGCCTCCCCCCCGAAGAAATCCAGCAGCACGGCGCGGCGCGGGTGCCACATCAGTGCGTTGACGGTGAAGTCGCGCCGTGCCGCCGCGGCCCGGGGTTCCAGGTCCGCGTCGAAGGTGACGGCAAATCCGCGATGTCCCGGGGACACCTTGGAATCGCGCCGCGGCAGGGCAAAATCGTAGGTCTCCCCAGCGGCCACGGTCAGCTTCGCGACGCCAAAGGAGCGTCCCACCACATCCACCCGTCCCCAGCGCGCGAGGACCGACGCCAGGCGCTCGAAGTCGAGTCCAAAGACCTCGATGTCGAAATCCTGGATCGGGAGGCCCAGCAGGCGGTCGCGAACACAGCCGCCGACCAGGTAGGCGTCCGCAAGTTCCGGGGACTCGCGAAGCAGCCGGGACAGCGTGGGCGGGATCCAGTCGTTCATCGCGCGTCCGGGCAGGGTTCCCCGGAACGCGGGGTCCGACAATGATGGAACCGGGAACCTTGTGGCAGGCTACGGCGGGTTTCACCACCGAGGCGCTGAGAACATGGAGGGAAGATGGTGGGAATTGGGGGAGGCGGAATCACGGTTCGGTGAGTGGTGCTGCCCCCGTCAATCCGGCGTTTCGCTCCGCGTCTCCGCGCCTCTGTGGTGCCAGTGCTCTGGTTTTTAGGGAATGGCTACGGCTGAGGGGTGCAGGACGATGGCTCTCTCCGGGCCTGCAAGACGGTTCGTGCCGGTAGAGTTTGAGCCGCATCACGGTGTCTCATACGATGGCCGGGTTCACCGAATGAGTTCCCCGGTTCAACCGACATCGCTGGCAGCATTGGCCGCCGCGGTGCGGTCGGCACCGCGGGTGATCGCCGTGGGCGCGGGAACCAAGCCCCGGCTGTCCGCGGCCGAGGGGCTGAGGATCTCGACGACGCGGCTGTCGGGGCTGGTGGAGTACGAACCCGACGAATTCACCTTCACCGCCCTGGCCGGGACGCCGCTGCGCGAGATCGCGACGGCCCTGGCGTCGTGCGGACAGCACCTGCCGTTTGACCCGCCGATGGTGGCGGCGGGAGCAACGCTGGGCGGCACGGTGGCGGCGGGCTTGAGCGGGCCCGGACGCGTGCGTTTCGGCGGACTGCGCGACTTCATCCTGGGCGTCCGGTTCGTGGATGGCCTGGGGCGTCTCCTGCATCTGGGGGGCAAGGTGGTGAAGAACGCCGCCGGATTTGACGTGCCGAAGTTCCTCTGCGGGAGCCTGGGCCGTTTCGGCGTGCTGGGAGAAATCACCTTCAAGGTGTTCCCGCGTCCACCGGCCCTCCGGACGCTGCGGCTGCGTGCCGATGGACCCGGGGAGCGGCTCCGGATTTTCAGGGCACTGGGCCGGTCCCGATGGGAGCCCGTGGCCGTGGAGGGCGTCCCGGGAAGTCACGATGTGTGGGTGCAACTGGGGGGTGCGGCGGCTGCCCTCGACGCCATGGCGCAGGACATTCTCGGACAGTTTCCCGGAGTGCGGGAGATCGAGGGTGCGGATCTCCTGGATGGCCTGCGCGAGTTCACCTGGGCGCCTCCGGACGCCATCCTGGTGAAGGTTCCGGTCACCCCGGGCGACACGGTTCCGCTGAGCCCCGCGCTGGATGCGATCCCCGGGGTGCGGCATCAGGTCGGGGCGGCCGGTGCCGTGGTCTGGATGGCCCTGGAACACTTCGGGGCGGTGTCCGCGGTTCGGGCCGTGCTGGAGCGGCACGGACTGGATGGGCTCACCCTGCGGGGGGACGCCCCGCTGTGGTGGTCCTCGTTGCCAAGGCCGGCGGTTGAATCCGCGGTCCGGCTCGCGTTGGATCCCGCGCACCGTTTTCCCGACCTCGGCTCCTGATGCTGCACTCCATCCCATCCCACCGGCATGGTCCGCTCGGGGACGCCATGGCCGGAGCAGTGTCCCGCTGCGTCCACTGCGGCTTCTGTCTGGCGGCCTGTCCCACCTATCGCGAGCTGGGACAGGAGATGGATTCGCCGCGCGGTCGCATCGTGCTCATGAAGGAGGTGCTCGAGGGGGCGCTGCCGTGGGAGGCGGCGCAGGTGCATGTGGACCGCTGCCTGGGCTGCCTGGCCTGCGAACCGGCATGCCCCAGCGGCGTGCCGTACCGGGACCTCCTCAGTCCGTTTCGCTCCCTCGCGGCATCGCGGCTCCGACGGTCGTTTGCCGGGACGCTGCGGCACTGGCTGGTGGGTCAGACGCTGCCCCATCCGGCCCGGTTCCGCGTCGCGGTGCGCCTGGGACAGTGGGCGAAGCGGCTCCGCCTGCCGGTGCCCCGGATGCTTCGTCCCATGCTGGACCTCATTCCCGACGCCCTGCCGGACGCCGCGGTCTGGGCGGGATCCGTGCCGGCATTCGGCACCCGCCGCGCACGGGTGGCGCTGCTGTCGGGATGCGCCCAGGAGGTGCTGTCCCCGGACATTCAGTCCGCCACCATCGCCGTGCTGACCCGTCAGGGTGTGGAGGTGGTGATCCCGTCCGGACAGGGCTGCTGTGGCGGGCTGTCGTGGCACACCGGTGACCTGGCGGCGGCGCGGGAGTTTGCCCTGCAAAATCTCGACGCCTTTCCCTCCGATGTGGACGCGGTGATCAGCAACGCGGCCGGATGCGGTTCGGCGCTGCACGAATATCCGATGATGCTCAGGGGAACGCCGGACGCCGCGCGGGCGGAGGCGTTCAGCCGCCAGGTGATGGACGTCAGCGCGTTTCTGGCGGCGCTCGGATGGCGGGGCGGCTTCCGGGAATTGCGGCTGCGGGCGGCGTATCACGATGCCTGCCATCTGGCGAATGCCCAGGGGGTGCGCCAGCAGCCTCGGGATCTGCTCCGCGCGATTCCCGGGCTGGAACTGCTGGAGATTCCGGAGGCCGACCAGTGCTGCGGCAGCGCCGGCACCTACAACCTGGACCAGCCGGACACGGCGGCCGCACTCGGACGCCGCAAGGCGCAGTCGGTCCTGTCCACCGGGGCCGAGGCGGTCGTGTCGGGCAACATCGGATGCCTGACGCAGTTGGCGCTGCACCTGCGCGCCCAGGGATCCGCACTTCCCCTGCGGCATACCGTTCAGGTATTGCGCGATGCCCTGCCGGATTCCCCACCCTCATGACCTGGTCGCACAACTACGCCCCGCTGGGCGGGCTGCTGGTGTCCGCGCTGCTGGCCACCCTGCCGGTGGTCACGCTGCTGGGCCTGCTGGCCTTCTGGCATGTGCGTGCGCAGATCGCAGCGCTGGCCGGCCTGATCGTCGCCGTGGCCCTGGCCGTGTTGGTGTACCGCATGCCGGCGACCATGGCCGGCGCGGCGGCGCTCTACGGCGCCGCCTTCGGACTCTTCCCCATCGGCTGGATCATCCTGAACGCGATGTTCCTCTACAACCTGTCGGTCACCACCGGACAGTTCGCCGTCCTGCAGCGCCAGGTGGCGGGGGTGTCCCGTGACCGGCGGATCCAGGCCCTGCTCATCGCCTTCGGATTCGGCGCCTTCATCGAGGGGGCGGCGGGGTTCGGGGCGCCGGTGGCCATCACCGGGGCGCTGATGATCGGCCTGGGGTTTCGTCCGCTCGAGGCGGCGCGTCTGGCCCTGATTGGCAACACCGCGCCGGTGGCCTTTGGCGCCCTGGGAACACCGCTGCTCACGCTGGCGCGGGTGACCAACCTGGATCTCCAGGATCTCAGCGCCATGGTCGGCCGGCAGTTGCCGCTGTTCTCCCTGCTCGTCCCCTTCTGGCTGGTGGCGGCGCAGTCCGGATGGCGGGGCATGCGCGCCGTGTGGCCGGCCTGCCTCGTGACCGGGGCGAGCTTCGGCCTGCTCCAGTTCCTGATGAGCAATTTCCACGGTCCCTGGCTGGTGGACATCGTGGCCTCGGTGGGCTCCATGGGATCCCTGGTGCTGTTCATGCGGTTCTGGCGTCCGCGCGTCGCGGAGGAGAATGAGGCGGCGCCCGCCGCACCGGATGCCGTCCCCGCCACGGCAGACGCAGACGCAGACGCCCGGCCCTGGCGGGCCTGGATCCCCTGGGTATTCCTCACCGTGCTGGTGTTCGTCTGGGGACTGCCGGCGGTGAAGTCCGCGCTCAATGCCTGGTACGCCCCGGCGTTTGAAGTGCCCGGGCTGCACCGGGCGGTGGTGCGGATGCCGCCGGTCGTCACACAGCCGGAGCCGGAATCGGCCGTGTTCCAGGGCAATCTTCTCTCCGCCACCGGCACCGCCCTGCTGCTGGCCGGCCTGCTCGCGGGCCTGGCCCTGGGACTGCGCCCGGCCGCGCTCGTGCGCACCTATGCCGCCACCTTCTGGAGCCTTCGGGTGTCGCTGCTGACCATCGCCCTGATGCTCGCGCTGGGATTCACCACGCGGTACAGCGGCACCGACACCACGCTGGGACTGGCGATGGCCGGGACCGGATTCCTCTTCCCCTTCTTCTCGCCGCTCATCGGTTGGCTGGGCGTGGCGCTGACCGGGAGCGACACGTCGTCCAATGTGCTGTTCGGCAATCTCCAGCAGGTGACCGCGCAGCAGTTGGGGCTCTCCCCGGTGCTGATGGCGGCGTCCAACAGTTCGGGCGGCGTGATGGGCAAGATGATTGACGCCCAGAGCATCGTGGTGGCGAGCGTCGCGACGGGTGGGCGTCCGGATAGTCCCGATGCCGGCACCGTGCTCCGCTCGGTGTTCTGGCACAGCGTGGCCCTGGCGGTTCTGATGGGCCTGCTGGTGATGGCGCAGGCATATTGGAGGACCGGGTAGGAGACGAGATGTCTCTGCCTTCCTGCCTTGCTGAACACTGAACACTTGAAACTGAAAACTCCCCCCAGCACGGCTGTCGCCCGGGGCTGTGGGAATCACCACGCGCGGGTGACGTCAGCGCCTCCTGACGTCGTCGGCTACGTAGGTGACGAGGT
>JAFLEG010000357.1 GCA_017302195.1 Verrucomicrobiota bacterium | reverse complement strand
GCTGGGTTCCGCTCCGGGTTCCGACTGGAAGCGAATGCCCATCCACCCGTGGGTTTCGTCCCGCCGGTTGAAGGCCCGCGCCGCCACGGTATCGGCGAACACAAAGAAACGCGTGGTGGCGCCGCGTTTGTCCCGCAAGCGGGAGACGAGCAGCGAGTACTCGTGATCCAGCATGGCCTCCAATCGTTGCCGGCTCACGTAGCGCTCCGACTGGCCGTAAATGGCGTCGCTGACGATCATGTCGTACGCCGACATGCTCTTGGCGATGGTCCCGCTGGCCCCGCCCACCCGGAAAAACCAGCGCGCCACTTCCTGCCCGGCACCGATCTCCGCAAACACGCCGTACTTGCTGGGATCGAGATTGATCTGCAGGGCCTTCTGGTGGGTATCGGGCCGTTCATTCATCGTCCGCGCAGCTAACCACAGCTTGGGTACCTCCGCCAGTCAGCGGCCCACACCCGGGAAAAAATAAACCCGGGCGGTAGTCAGAGGATGACATTCCGCCCGGGGGAATTTTCAGAACAAGTTCAGTAGGACAATGTAGAGAATCCCGCCCGGTGAACAACGTCGAACGGGAAAACGAATCGGAGCATTGGCAGTCAGCCGACACTCACGAAGAAAGCTGAAAAGAACATCGTCCCGACAGCGCTGGAGTTAAAGGGAACGCAGAAGGGGGTCAAGTAAAGTTTCCAACGAATTCCACCTTGCCGCGCCCGGGGTTTTCCCAGTTGATCCGCCGCGCCATGCCCGATTGGGTTGTCACCATCCTGCTGGGTTGCCTTGAGGGAATCACGGAATTCCTTCCGGTCTCGTCCACAGGACACCTGCTGCTCGCCGAGCACTGGATGGGCATTCACCGGAGCGATCTCTTCAACATCGTGATCCAGGCCGGGGCGGTCCTGGCGGTGATCCCCCTGTTCTGGGGACGCGTTTCCCGCATGCTCTTCGACTGGCGGGATCCGGAGGTCCGGGACTACGCCGCCAAGCTGGCCCTGGCCTTTGTCATCACGGGGGTGGGCGGCCTGCTGCTCGAAAAGGCGGGGTTTGAACTGCCCGAAACCCCCCTGCCCGTGGGCGTGGCGCTGCTGGTCGGGGGCCTGCTCTTCATCCTGGTGGAACGCTGGGTGGGCGGACGCCCGGTGACGGATCAGATCGGATGGACCATTGCGGTTGCCGTCGGCATCGGACAGCTCATCGCCGCTGTCTTCCCGGGCACCTCGCGCTCCGGCGCCACCATCCTGATGTGCCTACTGCTGGGGCTGTCCCGGACCAGCGCCACCGAGTTCTCCTTTCTGGTCGGCATTCCCACCATGCTGGCGGCGAGCGGTCTCAAGATCGTGAAGGCGGTGATCCGGCCGGCGGGCTCCCCGGGCCTCGCCGAGGACTGGATCGCGGTCGCCCTGGGTTTTCTCACCGCCGCAATCGTCTCCTTCATCGTGGTTCGCTGGCTGCTGGGGTACGTGAAGCACCACACCTTTGCGGTCTTTGGCTGGTATCGGATTCTCCTGGCGGTCCTGGTTTTGACCCTCCTCCGGTGACCGGGTCCATCCGAGCCTTCCCCGATCCGAACGGAATGGATGATGCGGATTGGGTTTTAGCCCGACGATCCGGTCCGGCGTGATCTGGGGGGCGGCCCCTCCGCACAGGAGTCCAGACCGGTCCCCCGCCGGCGCCGGACGGCTTCGCGCAGGAGGAACTCCACCTGGCCGTTGACGCTTCGCAACTCTTCCTGTGCCCAGGCCTCCAGTTCCCGCCACAGGGCGGGATCCATGCGCAGCAGGAAGGATTTTCGTTCCTCCGGGGACATGCGGGAGCGCTCAGGTGTACAGGGTGCCGGTGTTCACGACCGGATGCACCTCGGCTTCGCCGCACAGCACCACCAGGAGGTTGCTCACCATGGCCGCCTTCCGCTCCTCGTCGAGGACCACCACCTGCTTCGCCGCCAGTTGCTGCAGGGCCATCTCCACCATGGTCACCGCCCCGTGGACGATCTTCTGCCGCGCCGCGATGACCGCTTCGGCCTGCTGGCGCCGCAGCATCGCGCTGGCAATTTCCGGCGCATAGGCCAGATGCGTCAGCCGGGCCTCGTCCACGTGCACCCCGGCCTTGCCCAGACGTTCCTGAAGCTCGCGCCGCAGGGTGGCGGACACCTCGTCCACGCCGCTGCGCAGGGTCACCTCGCCGCCCTCCTCCCCCTCCCCATGATCGTAGGCGAACGAACTGGCCAGATGCCGCACGGCCGATTCGCTCTGGATCCGGACATACTGCTCGAAGTCGTCCACATCAAACGCCGCCTGCGCGGTGTCCTCCACGTGCCAGACGATGGCCGCGGCGATCTCGATGGGATTTCCCCGGCGGTCATTCACCTTGAGTTTATCGCCGTTGAGATTCCGGGCCCGCAGGGAAATCCGCGGCTTGGAAAAGAAGGGATTGGTCCAATGGAATCCGCTCCGGCGCACCGTCCCGCGATAGTCGCCGAACAGGATCAGCACCCGCCCCTCGTTGGGCTGCAGGGTGAAGAATCCGGAAAGCATCAGAATGGCCGGCACGAGGAGGGTTGCTCCCAGGATCGCCGGCCCGGAATCGTCAGCGCGGACGGCCCGGACAAACTGGGCGGCCGACGCCGCGGCCAGCAACAGCACGATCGCCAGCATGGCAATGCCCGGCACGGTCCCGATGGAACGTTCACGGTTCAGGGTCGAGTTGGATGAAGTCATGACAGAGAATGTTTTCAGAATGATTCTGAAGTGATATCACTACAGAATCAATCATTCATTCGCGACCGGATTCCAATGAAGGCTCGATCCAAAGCCGTAGGTTCCGACAGGGTGCAGCCATGCATTCGATGGCCCTGGGAACTTCTGCGTTGCGCGTTTCATCCATTGCCTACGGCTGCTGGCGGCTCGCCGGATCGGAGGGTGTCGAGGCGCCGGCCGATGCGGCCGACCTGGGCCGGCGGGCCGTGCTGGCGGCCGCGGATTCCGGGTTCACCCTCTTTGATCTCGCGGACATCTATGGCGGCGGACGTTGCGAGGAGATTTTCGGCGCGGCGCTGCGGGAACGCCCGGGGCTCCGCGACCGGATCGTGGTCGTGAGCAAGTGCGGCATCCGGAAGGCCGGGGTGCCGGATTCCGGATCTCCCTACCGCTACGACGGCAGCGCCGAACACATCCGGACAAGCGTCGAGGCCTCCCTGCGCCGCATGGGCATCGAGACCCTGGATGTGCTCCTCCTGCATCGCCCGGATTTTCTGATGGCTCCGGACGAGGTCGCCGGAGCCTGCGCGCAGTTGCGCGATGGCGGCAAGGTACGGGAGTTCGGGGTGAGCAATTTCCGCCCGGGACAGGTCGCAATGCTTCAGAAGGCCTGCCCCTTCCCCCTGGTGACAAACCAGGTGGAGATCAGCCTGATTCGCCGCGAGGCGCTCGAGGACGGCACGCTGGACCAGTGCCTGGCGGAGCGGATCACCCCCATGGCCTGGAGTCCGCTGGCCCGGGGCGCCCTGATGGCGGCCGCGCCGGACGACCCCGGCGGTCTCAGCCGGGTCCTGGATGCCGTGGCCGCGGATCGGGGCCTGTCACGAAGTGCTGTGGCCCTGGCATGGCTGATGGCCCATCCCGCGGGCATCCTTCCCATCATCGGATCGGTTCAGCCTTCCCGAATCCTCGAGTCGTCCGCGGCCGCCGGCATTCGGCTGAGCCGTGAGGAGTGGTACCGGCTCCTGACCGCGGCACGGGGATCCCGCCTTCCCTGATCCTCGCGGCCCGATCGGATCCGGACGCATTCGGCCCACTTCGCAATTGCGGGCACCCTTCCGGCGTCGTACCTAAACTCCATGGACCCTCTGGTGGTGGGACTCCTGGTGTCGCTGGGCTTTGTTCTCGGGCTCGCGTTCCTGTTTCTGGTCATCTACCGCCACCACCTTCGCCAGACCCGCCGGGCTCACGCCGGCGCCGCAAGGAAATCCCTCCCTGACAATACCCGCCCCCCCAGCCTGCCGTTCCAGGTGCCTCAGCGCTGGGTGACCATCCGCAGCTCCAACACGGCACTGATCCGGGAACTGCTGGGCGTGTCGGATGAGACGGCGGTGCCCTGGTCCGAGGCTCTCGCCCGGACACGCGAGCGGGCGCTTTTCGTCTCGGGACCCGTGGACGGCTGGACCCTGGTTCTGGGCGGCCGACTGCCCGATCCCGCCCGCGATGTCGAGGCCCTGTTCCGCTGGTTGCACCGGCTGAGCCGGGAACTGGGTGAAGTGCACTTCTATGCCGCAGATCGGGTGGTCCACACCCACGCCTGGGCCCGGCTTGATGACGGGCGGGTGACCCGGGCCTATGCCTGGACGGGGGAGACCCAATGGAACGAAGGGCGGTACACCCTGGAGGAACGGCTGCTGGGCATGCGCTGCCGGGCCTACTTTGAGGAGGCCGAGCCAGCGCCGTTTGGTTCGGTTGCCCCCGAGGTCCGCAACACGGAACGGGTCATTCTCCTGGCACGGCGATGGAGCGTGGATCCCGTCGCGGCCAGCGAGCGACTGCTCCAGCAGGAGGCCGTGCGGTCCGAGGGTGACGACGGTCTTCCCGGCTGAACGTCGTCGGGAGCCATGAAAGGCCCCCCGAACAATTTCGCCCTCGCCGCTGGCAAGCGGCGTGTTCTTGGGTACGGTCCGCGCCGTGTTTTCCGGCACTCACCCTGGATACTGGCTGGGCTTTCTGACGTTTGTCGGACTCGCCCTGGCGCTCGATCTTGGGGTTTTCCACCGCAAGAGCCATCAGGTGGGGTTCCGTGAGGCGCTGGGCTGGACCGGCGTCTGGGTGGCCTGCGCCCTGGCCTTCGCCTTCCTGGTGGCACCCCGGTGGATTCCCGGATGGAGCAACGCCTCCACCGCATCCTTTGTCACCGGCTATGTCGTCGAACTGTCCCTCTCCATGGACAACGTCTTCGTCATCGCGGTGATCTTCCAGTACTTTCGCGTGCCAGGCGCCTGGCAGCACCGGGTGCTGATCTGGGGCATCCTGGGCGCCCTGGTGATGCGGGCGTTCATGATTGTCGCGGGCGCGGCCATCATCCACCGCTTTCACTGGAGCCTGTACGTGATGGGCGCCTTCCTGGTGTACACCGGCATCAGGATGCTGCGCAGCTCCGGCATCGCCGAGACCGTGGATCCGGAGCAGAATCCGCTGGTGCGTCTGGTGCGCCGGTTCCTTCCGCTGGCCCCTGCCTACGACGGCGAGCGGTTCATCACCGTGCATCAGGGCCGGCGGATGCTGACGCCGCTCGCCCTGGTGCTGCTGGTGGTGGAGACCACCGACGTGGTCTTCGCGCTGGACTCCATTCCCGCCATTTTCGGGGTCACCAGTGATCCGTTCATCGTTTTCACCTCAAATGTCTTCGCGATCCTCGGGCTGCGCTCGCTGTATTTCGTGCTGGCCAG
>JAFLEG010000356.1 GCA_017302195.1 Verrucomicrobiota bacterium | reverse complement strand
GATGAGATTGCCATCCTCCGTTCCCTGGGGGTCACGGCGGGGCAGATTCGCGGGGCTTGGCTGGCCGAGTCGCTGGCACTGGGCCTTCTGGGAGGGGTGTTGGGATTGGCACTGGGATGGCTGGGGGCACAGGGCGCGGTGCGGATGGTGTCGCGGACGGTCAATGCGCTGTACCACTCCAGCGCGGCGGAGGCCGCGGCACTGGATCCCGCGGAGGCGCTGCTCGCGCTGTTGGCCTCGGTGGCCACCTGCCTGCTGGCCGGATGGCTGCCGGCACGGACGGCCGCTGCGACGCCTCCCGCCCAATTGCTGGCGCGATCCCCGGGTGCCACCGACAGGCATCGGGGCCTTTGGCGGCATCCCCTGTCCGCCCTGGCCTGGGTGTCGGCCGGCATCGTCCTTTGTTGGGTTCCTCCGCTGCGTCTCGATGGCGGCGGCCGTTTTCCTGCGGCCGGCTACGTCGCGGCGTTGGTCTGGGTGGTGGGGGCTGGAATCCTCGGCGGAAGGCTGCTCGGGAAGATGGCCTGGCACCTGGGGTTCCTGGGACGCCGCTCCATTGCCTGGCGGCTGGCGCTGTCCCACATCAAGGATCCCTCCAGCCGGCACCGCCTGGCCTCCGCGGCACTGGTGTGCGCCGTGGCCATGACCGCCGGCATGGCCATCCTGATCGCCAGCTTTGACGGCACCATGCGCGGATGGATCGAGCGGACCTTTCAGTCGGATCTCTTCATCTCCAGCGACGGCGCCCAGAGCGCCTCGACGGAGAACCGGATCACCCCGGAGACCTGGCGGGCCGTGGCCGGTCATCCGTCCGTGGCCCGCGCTCAGGTGGTCCAGGCAGTCCGGATGCAGCTTCCGGAGGCGGAAACCATGCTGGTGGGGTGTGACCTGGGCTTCTTCCGGGACCATGCCCGGCCTGCCTGGGTCGTGGCACCGGTTTCGGACACCCTCTTCGATCCCGACCGGAACCACGGCGAGGTCCTGGTCAGCGAGGCGTTTGCCGACCGGTTTCAACGCCACGTCGGGGACGCGTTGCCACTGCCCACCCCGGCCGGACTGAAGACCGCCATCATCGCCGGCATTTTCGCCGACTATGGCAACGAGCGCGGCTCGGTGCTGATGGACCGCGCCGCCTTTGTGGACTGGTTTGGCGATGAGCTGGCCTCCAGCCTGGTCCTGATGCTGAAGTCTGGAGCGGATGCCGACCAGGTCCGATCCGAGCTGCGCGCCGCACATCCCGGGCTGGCAGTCTTCACGCAGACGCACCTCCGCGCCGAGGCGCTGCGCATTTTCCGGCAGACGTTTTCAATCACCTATGCGCTGGAATTGATCGGCGTGGTGGTCGCGGTGGCCGGACTCGGCTTCACGCTGATGAGCCTGCTCTGGGAACGGAGGGAGGAACTGGCGACCCTGCGTTCCCTCGGATGTCACCGCCGGGAGATCGCCCGCGCCACCGCCATCGAGGGCCTGCTCATCGCCGTGTCCGGCGTGCTCGCAGGACTGGTGGTCAGCCTGGCGCTCGGGTGGCTGCTCATCCATCGGATCAACCGGCAAACCTTTGGATGGACACTGGAGACGCACCGGCCCTGGGGATTTTTTGCCGGGCTCGCCGCGCTGGTTCTGGGTGCGGCCTGGATCACCGGGTGGGGAACCGGGTTCCGGGGCGCACAGCTTCCTGTGGAACGGGAGGAGTGAAATGGACTGGCTCAAGACTCATGGATCCCGGTGGTTGGCTTCCGTACGGCCGGAAATCAACGCAGGCAGGGTGAATCCCTCGCCGAGCCGTGCGGGTCACCGCGATTTCTCGTGGTGGCGACTCCACACGCCCACGGCTTGGCGCGAGCCTCGCCCTACCGTAGCTTCCTGCCGCCCGGGGTCCGGGAGGCGACCAGTGGTTCCATTTCCAGACCGGGTGGTCCGGTCCCTGGGCCTGTTGGTGTGTCTCTTTTGCCTCACCGCTGCGGAACCTGAGCCCGCGTTCCCGAGGCCCGGAACCCGCTTTGTATTTCCCCGGGATCATGGCAGTCATCCTCAGTTCTCCCTGGAATGGTGGTATGTCACGGGCCACCTCCACGAAACCAACGGCCTGCGGCATGGCTTTCAGGCCACCTTCTTCCGTCGCTCCACCCCGCGCTCCCCTGGAGACATTCAGACAGCGACACCCGCCTTTGGCGACCGGCAGTTGTACCTCGCCCACATGGCCCTGCTGGACGGTGCGTCGGGACAATTCCTCCATCAGGAACGGCTGAACCGGGAGGGCTGGGACGCTTTCAGCGCATCCAACACGCTGGATGTTCGCAATGGCAACTGGTCCCTGCGCTGGTTTGGTGAGGCGGATGGGAGGCTTGAGCTTCAGGGCGGGATCCGTGCGGAGGCTTCGTGGAGGCTGACCCTCACGCCCGCCAAACCCCTGGTGGTGTTCGGCACCAACGGCGTTTCCCGCAAGGCCGCGGAACCGTCGGCGGCGAGCCATTACCTCACCTTTACCCGGCTCCAGGTTTCAGGGACCTTGTCCCGAGGTGGGCAGACACACCCGGTGAGCGGCACGGCCTGGATGGATCACGAGTTCAGTTCCAGCCAGCTCGGAGCGGGACAGGTGGGCTGGGACTGGGCGGGTGTCCAACTCGATGACGGTCGCGAGATCATGGCCTACACGATGCGACGCACGGATGGTGCGGTGGATCCCTTTTCGACCCTGGCCTGGGTGGATCGCGAGGGCGGGGTGCGCCATTTCGGGGCTGATTCCTTCCAGTGGGAGCCCGAGGGCCGATGGAGGAGCCCGGCAACGGGTGCGGAGTACCCCGCCCGGGTCCGGTTGACTGCCGCAGATCCCGTGACGGGACGTCTGGTCACCCTTCAGTTGGTGCCCATCCACGCAGCCCAGGAGTTGGCCGGAGGTCTTGGAGGCATCGCCTACTGGGAGGGAGCCTGCCGGGTCCTGGACGCCACGGGGCGGGAGATCGGCAGCGCCTTTTTGGAAATGACCGGTTATGCTGCCTCCATGGCGGGTCGCCTTTGATATGAAACGTCCGCTTTCAAGGCTGCTGGCGTTGTTCCTGATCTTGACGTTTTCCGCCGAGGCCGCGACGCCTCCGGAACGGCTCACGCTGACCTATGAGTCGCCGAACTGGCTGGCGATCGAGGCGCCTCATGTGCCCGGGCGCCGAATCCGGATTCACTACCTGGAGGCCTACTGCCGGGCGGACTCCACCGATGCCGACTGGGTGGCGCATACGGTGATTGCGCATCGGGCGGAAGTGGTATCCCGCCGCCAGGACGGCACCGAACTTCGTCTGCGGGACACGTTGAGTGACGGGGTGACCGTGGACCATGTGCTCACGGCGGGAGCCGATGCGGTGGAGTTCCGGCTGACCGCCCGGAATCCCGGTTCCAAGCGATCGGAGGCGCATTGGGCGCAGCCGTGCGTCCGGTTGGCCGAGTTCACCGGGTACGATCCCAAGGGCACGAACCTCGATGACTACCTTCCCCAGTGCTTTGTGTTTCTCGATGGCAAGCTCACCCGCCTGCCGGACGTGCGGCCCTGGGCAAGGCTGGCCCGCTATGTTCCGGGGCAGGTCTGGTGTCCGGAAGGGGTGCCGCGTTCGGATGTGAACCCGCGTCCACTCAGCCCGCTGGTGCCCAGCAACGGACTCATCGGGGCCTTCAGCGCGGATGAGCGTTGGATCTTTGCGACCGCCTGGGAGCCCTATCAGGAGCTGTTTCAGGGCGTGGCCCGATGCCTCCACTCGGACTTCCGTCTCGGCGGGCTTGCCCCCGCGGAAACCCGGGAGATCCGTGGAACCGTCTATCTGGTGCCCAATGATGTTCCGGCATTGCTGGCGCGCTACCGCCGGGACTACCCCGGGCAGACCCGTCCGTAGTCTCCCCATCTCTGGCAATCCCGATTGCGTCATCGGGAACGGGCGATAGCGTCCCCTCATGTCCGGGACCTGGAAACGGGGCGTTCCTGACCGCCGTCCGCGTGGCTTCACCCTGATCGAGCTGCTGGTCGTCATCGCCATCATTGCCATTCTGGCCGGCATGCTGTTGCCGGCGCTGGCCCGGGCAAAGTCCAAGGCGGTGGCGGCGAACTGCCTGAGCAACGTCCGCCAGATGACCCTCGGCGCCATGCTGTACGCCGGGGATCACGCGCAGCGCTACCCGCTTTCGTTCCAGGATTTGTCGTCCACCGGCGGCGCGGGGACGGGATGGTATTCCTTCATCCGGCCGTTTGTACCCAACACCAACGCCTTTCTCTGTCCGGCCAAGCAGCGCAAGCCGAAGGTCAAGTACACCTACATCTACGATCCGACGCGCATGATCTCGGGCTACGGCGCGAATTTTCAGATCGGCGGCTGCGACTTTCCTGCCGGCGGATGGCGCCTGGCACCCCTCACCGATTCCGCGGTCCTCCGGCCGGCCTCCACGGTGTACGTGACCGATTCCGGAACCCGGGCCCGGGACACCGTGGATCCCAATCAGTGCGTCACCCGGACCTCGCCGGAAAAGACCGAAGTCTGGCTGCTGGACGATGTGGGCGGCTTTGGCGGAGGCACGGTGGCCTCCGACGAGCCCAACTGGGGTGGTCCCAGCATCCGCCACGATGGCCGGAGTGAGGTGGGGTTCCTCGACGGTCATGCCGAGGGGTTGAAGGCTTCGCAGTGGTACTGGCGATGGACGCCCTGGCTGAATCCCGCCCTGGGCGGGGGCGCCGCCGGTCCTCCGGTGCGGCCCCGCATGCCGCCTGGATAGGCTTCAGACCTTGGTCACCAGTTGGCGGAGCACGTAGGGCAGAATCCCGCCGTGCCGGTAGTAATCAATCTCGATGGGGGTATCAATGCGGCAGCGAACCGGGAGGTTCTCGATGCTGCCGTCTTTGCGGGTGACGCGGAGGGTGAGGTCGTGCTGCGGCCGCAGCGAAGCGTCGAGTCCGACGATGTCGTAGGTTTCGGTGCCGTCGAGCCGCAGGGTCTGGGCATTCGTGCCCTCGGCGAACTGCAGGGGCAGCACGCCCATGCCCACCAGATTGGACCGGTGGATGCGCTCGAAGCTCTGCGCGACCACGGCCTTCACCCCAAGCAGGCTGGTTCCCTTGGCGGCCCAGTCGCGGCTGGACCCGGTGCCGTATTCGTGCCCGGCCAGGACGATCAGCGGCACCCCCTGCTGCTGCCAGGCCATGGACGCGTCGTAGATCGCCATCTTGGAGCCGTCGGGTCCGAGCGTGTTGCCGCCCTCCTCGCCGCCCAGCATGAGGTTCTTGATGCGCACGTTGGCGAAAGTGCCCCGGGTCATGATGCGGTCGTTGCCGCGCCGGCTGCCATAGCTGTTGAAGTCGGCAAATTCCACGCCGTGCTCCTGGAGGAAGCGCCCGGCCGGCGAGGACTTCTTGATCGCGCCCGCCGGTGAGATGTGGTCGGTGGTCACGCTGTCCCCAAAGATCCCCAGCGTACGGGCACC
>JAFLEG010000355.1 GCA_017302195.1 Verrucomicrobiota bacterium | reverse complement strand
GGCCTTCTCCAGACCGCATCGGACCAGCAACCCGGCATAGAACGGCGGGTTGTAGGTCGTCATCAGGACGGGCGGCCGGTCAAATCCCTCCACCAGCAGCCCGCACTCGTCATTGATGGACGGGTTCATCGGCCCCAGGAGCCGGTCCAGACCGCGGCCCGCCGCCCAGTGAGAGACGGCCTCCAGCAGTACGGCGGCGGTGGCCGGATCGTCCTCGCATTCAAAGAAGCCGAAGAAGGCCGTCCTCTCACCATGCTGGACATTGTGGGAACGGTCCTCGATGGCCGCGATGCGTCCGACGTCCCGTCCCTCCCGCACCGCCACCCAGAGCTGGACGTCGGCATGCGCGTGAAACGGATTGGCCGGTCCCAGCACCGCATGGCCCTCGGATTCCAGGGGCGCGACCCAGTGCGGATCGCCGCGATGGAGTCTCCCGGCCACGCGAAGAAAACGCTGACGATCGCGGCGCGACGCGAGATCGAGGCGGCACAGGGACAGCGACGTCCGGGGATCAACTGGGGATGACGGAGACATCCGGAGCACCGGATGGTTGTCGGCACCGGACGCCGGTGGCGAGACTCGGATGACGCCCCGCCCCGCGCGACGACTTGCGGCTGGCATTTCCATCCCCCCGGTGTTTCATTTTTGGCCGAACGGCGATAGGCACCGGTAGCTCAATTGGATAGAGCTTCTGACTTCGGATCAGAAGGTTGCAGGTTCGAGTCCTGCCCGGTGCACCAATCCACGGCCAGCCCCTCCTGAGTTAGAACTCTCCACAGGACCGGACTCTTTTGCGTTTGGGCACGATCCTTTTGCGGGGGAAGCGTAGCGGGGCCGCTGGTCTTCTGTTCGGCGGACTTCCGCTTCCAAGCGCGGGCGCCATGGATGGATGGGAGCACGCGCGAAGTTCCCCACTGCCCAACAGGCATCATCTGGCCCGGAACTCCCAATTTCTGAGACGCGTCCAGGCTCACGCGCTGGCCAATCATGGCTGCAAGGGGCTTGCCTTCGTCCGGCGCCTCTGCCATCCATCCGGGCGCATTTTCGGGGACGGGGTCGTAGCTCAGTTGGTAGAGCGTCTCGTTCGCAATGAGAAGGTCAGGGGTTCGAATCCCCTCGGCTCCACCACCCCGGATATCCCGTTTGGCCTTCCGTACGGCCGTCCTTCAGATCGCAGTTCCGCGAACCTCCAGAAAAGGGCCCAGGCTCCATGGTGTGAGGCCAATCACCTCACGACTCGGAGGCAGCTCCGTCAGTAGCTCCCCACAGAGTTCGGCTTCCCCCGTAAGCCGTGGACCCGGGAACCGCGCAATCCATAGGCCCGGGCCAGGTAGTGTCCCGCTGGATCGCTCTTGCGTTCCGGGGTCGGGATCTTGAAGCCTCCAGGGTAAGACCATGCGTCATTCCCCCCTTCCCCGGATGTTTGGCTGGCCGGCGATGTTCTGCGTGCTCCTCGCTGCCGGCGGTGTGACGCAGGCCGTGGAGTTGAAGAAGATTGTGCTGCTGGCGGGAGCGCCCAGCCAACCGTCGGGCATGCATGAGTTCCGTGCCGGCTGCCTCCTGTTCCAGCAATGCCTCCAGGGAGTGCCGGGCCTGTCGGTGCAGGTGTGCAGCAATGGCTGGCCAACCCGGGTGGTGGGTGGTGTCACCGTGGACGACAATGCCGTGTTCGAGGATGCCCATGCCGTGGTGCTCTACTGCGACGGCGGCACGCGGCATCCCGCGGTGCGTGCCGACCGGGTCGCCGTGCTCGATGCCGTCGCTGCGCGGGGTGGTGGTCTGGGGTTCATCCATTACGCAATCGAAGCCCCGGTGGGACCTCCAGCCGACGCCCTCCAACGCTGGATCGGGGGCAATTATGAACTGCTCTATTCGGTGAATCCGCTCTGGGCGCCCCAGTTCACCTCGTTGCCGGCTCACCCGGTCACGCGGGGAGTCCAGCCCTTCTCCACCGAGGACGAGTGGTATTTCAGCCTGCGCTGGAACGCGAACACCAACGGGATGACGCCCCTCCTGGTGGCGACGCCTTCGGACGACGTGCGGTGCGGTCCGTATGTCTATCCGCCCGGACCCTATCCCCACGTCATGGATGCCAGCGGGCGTCCGGAGACGACCACCTGGGTCCTGGACCGGACCAACGGCCATCGCGGATTCGGGTTCACCGGCGGCCATCGGCATGCCAACTGGGGTCACCCGGACCAGCGCCGGATCGTGCTCAACGCCCTGCTGTGGCTGGCCCGCATGGAGGTGCCGGCGGGCGGGGTGCCGTCGGTGGTGACCGCGGCGCAACTGCTGGAGAACCTGGATCCCAAGGGAAATCTGGCGCCCGTGATGTCGCCCGTGGCCCCGCAACTGGCGGAGCCGCTCCGGCCGGTCAGCCTGCAACTGGTCGCCACCGACCGGAACTTCCCGACGCAAAGCATGTCCTGCTCGCTCGATTCAGGTCCGGCCGGATTGACGGTGTCGCCGGGTGGGTGGCTCACCTGGACGCCTTCCGAGGCGCAGGCCGGGGGCGTGTATCCGGTCACGGTGCGGGTGACCGACACCGGGTCCCCGGTGATGTCCGACACCGAGACCTTCACCATCGAGGTGGCTGCCGGCCTGCGCGCGGTGTGGTCCATCGGCGTGGATGATTCCCCCTCGGTCCCGCCCTACAATCCCCACGGGGAATTCAGCAGCCAGAATGGACGAAACGATGCGCGTCCCGGGCTGGTGACGCGGGTGCCGGGGGATCCGGTGTACGACGCCAATCCGGCGGCGAATCCCACGGCGGACGACGACTTCTATTTCGCGGGCGCGTATCCGGCCGGGTTCCACGGACTGACCTCGGCCCTGATCGTGCCATCGGATGAACCGTCGCCGGCCTGGGAACGGGGCCATACCGAGGGCGATCGCACCAACCGGCTTCATGTGATGCTGGGAGCCGCGCAGACCGGCTCGGGATCGCGCTTTCGCCTGACGATGGAGTTCGCCTCCGGAGGCTACTCGTCGGGCGGGGTGACACAGCCGGGGTTTGGCACGCATGCCATGGTGGTGCGGTTCCGAAACGCCGCGGGGGTGGCATCGGTCCTGCACACCCAGACCCTGACGGCTCCGGGCACCCTGGCGGTGGAGTTTACCGCGGCACAGGTGGCCGCGACCGCCGGCCCAAACTCCATCGAGATTGTCCGGACCAATCCCAGTGTTGCCGGGATCAGTTCGTGGATCCGGTATGACTTCGTCCGTTTGGAAGCCCTGCCCCCCGCCAATGCGGCGCCGGTGATGGCGCCGCCCGGAGATCGTAGCGCGACCCCGCTGATTCCCCTGGCGTTCGTGCTTCAATCCAGCGACCCGGACCTGCCGGCGCAGGCGTTGACCCACGCATTGGTCAGCGGTCCGCCGGGCCTGACGGTCTCGCCGGGCGGACTGGTGACGTGGACGCCTTCGGAGGCGGAGGCGGGCGGATCCCATGCCGTGAACGTGCGGGTGACCGACACCGGAACGCCTCCGATGTCCGACACGGAGAGCTTCACCCTCCACGTGGCCGCCGGCCTGCGCACGGTGTGGTCCATCGGAGTGGACGACTCCCCATCCGTGCTCCCCTACAACCCGCACGGCGAGTTCAGCAATCAGAATGGACGGAACGACGCCCGGCCCGGGGCGGTGACGCGGGGGCCCGGGGATCCGGTGTACGATGCCAATCCATCGGCCAACCCCGCGGCCGACGACGATTTCTATGTGGCGGGCGCCTACCCTGCCGGCTTCAACGGCCTGGGGGCGCCGCTGCTGGTGCCGACGGACGAGCCGGCGACCGCCTGGGAACGGGGTCATACCGAAGGTGACCGCACCAACCGCTTCCATCTGGTGCTGGGCGTCGCCCAGACGGGATCGGCCACGCGGTTCCGACTGACCCTGGAGTTTGCCACCGGCGGGTTCTCAGTCGGCGGGGTGACCCAACCGGGCTTTGGCTCCCACACCATGGTGGTGCGGTTCCGCAACGCCGCGGGCGTGGTGACGGGGCTGCGGACCCAGACGCTCACGGCGCCCGCGACGCTCTCATTGGAGTTCACTCCCGCCCAGGTGGCCGCGATCGCCGGTGCCAACTCCATCGAGATTGTCCGGACCAATCCCAGCGTTGCCGGCACCAGCTCCTGGATCCGCTATGATTACGTCCGGCTCGAAGCCCTTCCCTCCGCTGCTCTCGGCGGCACTTCATTCGCGGCGTCCTTCTCGACATCCCGCGGTGGCCGGACCCGTGGCGGGATCCTGAGGCCATCACGCCCACTGGATCCGGAGTTGGGGATCCCCCCCAACCTTCCCGAGGTCCGCGTGGGCGTCGTTTTCATCGCCGGAAACCGTCATCGAACTCTCACCTTCGTGGAGGCCGCTCCGCTGCCTCACGGGATGCACCATGTTGCCGAGGCATCCGCCGATGGCCTCACCTGGTCCCGGGTGGCGATGGCGGAAATCAGTCGCATACGGCGCGGCCGGACCCACGAGGTGACGCTGCGGGAGTTGATGCCGATGGATTCGGGGCGCTATCGGGCGTTGCGGGTGCGTCTGGTGGAGGACAATCCGTCCTCGTTCTGAGGCGTCACTTTCCAAACACTGCGCCGACTTGGGTGCACCTGAAACGAGCAGTTTGGCCGCGGAGAACGCCCATCCCTTGGAACGAGAGCCAAGACCACCTCCCAGACGGCAACCCGCTTCCCCCAGATCTCTTTCTGCGATCTGTGAGATCTTTGCGGTTCATCCGGTCCGGGATTTGAGATCGCTGTTTGGCGGTCTCTGAAACGACCGGACTGCTGCGTATTCCTCCGTGTCTCCGGGGTCCCTGCGGTGCCATCCCTTCGAGGTTTGCGCGACGGCTGGGCTCTCAGCTTGCGTCATGGCTTCTGATCCAGCCACGCCTTCAACTCGGCAACTTCCTCCGCGGTCAGCCTGCGATTGGGCGGCATGTAGCCGAAGTCCACCAGCACCCGGATCGGATGGCTGTGCACCCGGTGCAGGGTGGCGCGATCGCCGTCGTCCGAATGGCAGCGTGTGCAGAACTTCAGGGTCAGGGGCGGACCGGTCTCCGGCTTTGGGCTGTCCGCGGGAAACAGAAACTCCGACCGGGGCTGTTCGGCGATGAACTGGTTCAGGGCCGCTGCAAGACCGGCATCGGCGACCAGGTCCGCACGGGTCGGATGGATCGCGAGTGGACCGGAGGAATGGCACTTGTAGCAACTGGTCCCCTCGAACTTCGGGCCCGCGGCCTTCAGTTCCGCAAAGTGATCCCGCACCGGAGTCCGGGTGAGGTCCTGCACGATGGAGTAGTAGGACCAGCCGGTGTCGGACGCCGTCTTCTGCACCAGCAGGTACACCCGCACCACGTCATTGGAGAATCCCGCGATGTGATTGAGCATCGGCTGCCGGATCACGTCCTCCTGCGTGCTGATGAGCCCCACATCGGACACCGGGACCGCCATGCCGGCGTC
>JAFLEG010000354.1 GCA_017302195.1 Verrucomicrobiota bacterium | reverse complement strand
GCGGACTGCGGACGCAGGGGGTGGCCGTGGTGTACATCACCCATCGGCTGGAGGAGGTGTTCGCCCTTGCCGATCGCGTGACGGTGCTCCGCGACGGGGAAAGCGTTGCCACCCGGGTACTCCGGTCCGCAGCCGGGGCACCGGGAGCGCCGCTGACCGAGGCGGAACTCATCCGTTGCATGGTGGGACGCGAGATCGCCCAGTTGTATCCGGAGGCTGGCGCCGCTCCCGGGCCCGTGGTGCTGTCCCTCCGCGGACTCGGATGTTCGGCGTCCGGCGTCCGGGAAATTTCCCTGGATCTCCGGGCTGGAGAAATCCTGGGCCTGGCCGGACTGGTGGGCGCCGGACGGACCGAACTGGCACACCTCCTCTTCGGCATCACGCCCGCCGACGCGGGCCAGATCCTTCTGGACGGACGGCGCCTCGCCATCCGCTCGCCGGGCGAGGCCGTGGCGCAGGGCATTGCCTATGTGCCCGAGGATCGCCGTCAGCATGGCGTGGTGCTGGAACTGCCGGTCGCCCACAACATGTCGCTCGCCTGCCACCCCCGGCTCTTCCCCTCGGGCTGGATACGCCCCACCGCCGAAGCCCTGCTGGCCGACGGGTTCATCCGGGACCTGGGGATCCGGACGGACGGTCCCCTGGCGCCCGCCGGGACCCTGTCGGGTGGCAATCAGCAGAAGGTCGCCCTCGCACGCTGGCTGGCGACCCATCCCCGGGTCCTGATCCTGGACGAACCCACCCAGGGCGTGGACATCGGCGCCAAGGCGGAGATCCACCGCCTGATGCGACAACTCGCCAACGAAGGCCTGGCCATCCTCATGATCTCCAGCGATCTGCCGGAAGTCCTCGGCATGAGTGACCGCATCGGCGTGATGCGCGGCGGCGCGCTGGTGACGCTTCTCAGTCGCGGCGCGACGGCCTCCCAGGTGATGACCGCCGCACTGGGTCGCCCGCCGGAGTCCAGGGAGGCCGCATGAGCGGGGCAGTGAGGACCGCCCCAGCCCCGCGAACTGCGATTCCCCGGGAGGCCTCGGTGACCGCCGTGCTGCTGCTCCTGCTGACCGTCATGGCCATCTGGGCTCCGGGATTTTTCGAGCCTCAACCCCTGCTCTCGCGGCTCACGGCCGCGGCCCCGCGCCTGATCGTGGCCTGCGGCATCGCGGTGGTCATGCTGACGCGTCAGATTGACATCTCCGTCGGCTCGCTGTTCGCGCTCTGCTCGGTGGCTGCAGGCCTCTGCGCCGCCCGGGGGATGCCGCCCGCGCTGGCGTTCGGGGTGGCCGTGGCCCTGGGGGGCGCCGGGGGTGCATTGAATGGATTTCTGGTGGCCGGACTCCGCCTGCCCTCCATTGTGGTCACCCTGGCCACCATGGTGACCTGGCGGGAGGCGCTGCGCCTGGCCCGCCAGGGGGTCTTCATCAACCTCCCGGACGGCATCCAGTGGTTCGGACTCTCCATGGCCTCCGGTCAGTGGATGGTCTGCGGCACGGCCCTTCTGGTCCTGGTGGGCATGGCGTGGGGCCTGCGACACTTGGCGGTGGGACGCCACCTCTATGCGGTGGGATCCGACGCCGAGGCTGCCCGTCTCGCCGGGTTGAATCCACGGCGTTTAACCTTCGGCGCCCTGGTCCTGCTGGGCGCGCTCACCGGCCTGGCCGCCGTGCTCAACCTGGTCCAATCCCCGCAGGTGGATCCGGCCACCGGACGTTCCCTGGAACTCGAAGCGATCGCCGCCGCCGTGGTCGGCGGCATTGCCGTCTCCGGAGGCCGGGGATCGCTTTGGGGGGTGTTTGCGGGGTTTCTGCTGCTCACCTGCATCGGGCCCGCCCTCACCTACCTGGGCGTCAAACCCTACTGGGATCGGGCCATCCAGGGCTTGGTGATCCTGCTGGCCATCCTGGCCGAGGGACTGCGCCGACGGAGGAACCGCCCATGAGAACTGAGCCGGAAAATCCGCCCACCAGACGCTCCCCGGGACGCCGGATCTCCCACGAAGCCGTCCTGTTTGGAGTGGTCCTTCTGGAACTGGCCCTCTTCAGCGTGGCCGGACGGAACTTTCTGACCCCGGACAACCTCACCAACCTGGTCCGCCATTCCGCAGAGATCGGCCTGATCGCCCTGGTCATGTTGCCGGTGGTGCTGACGGGCGGCATTGATCTTTCCGTGGGCTCGCTGCTCGGGCTCTGCGCAGTGGTCTTCGGGAAGCTGTGGCGGGATGCCGGCTGTCCCTGGCCCGTGGCCGCAGCCGGCACGCTCCTGACGGGCCTGGCGTACGGCGGATTGAATGCCCTGCTCATCACCCGGCTCCGCCTGCCGCCGTTGATCGTCACCCTCGGCACCTTCTCACTGTTCCGCGGGCTGGCCGAGGCCCTGACCCGGGGCACCGACGCCTTCACCCGCTTTCCCGAATCCTTCCTGTGGCTCGGCCAGGGGAATCCCGGCGGTCTGCCGGTGCAGGCCTGGATTCTGGCGCTGGTGGCCCTGGCGATTGGACTCCTGGTACATCGCGGCACCTGGGGGCGATCCCTGCGCGCCATCGGGTTCGCCCCGGAAGGCGCCCGCTACGCAGGTCTGCCAGTGGCCCGCCATGTCGCGTCCACCTACCTCGCCGCCGGAGGGGTCGTCGCCCTGGCGGCGCTGACCTACACCGCGCGCCTGGGCACCGCCAAGGCGGATGCCGGCATGGGCTACGAACTGGCCGCGATCACCGCCGTGGTCCTGGGCGGGACCAGCATCTTCGGCGGTGTCGGCTCGGTCCACGGCACTCTCCTGGGCGTGGCGGCCATCGCCATCCTCACCAACGGGCTGGGCCGTGTCCCGGCAACGCTGAGCTTCGCCGGCGAACTCTCCGGCCTGTTCACCGGCATCATCCTCCTCCTCGCCCTCTCGGGTTCCACCCTCGCCCGCCGGTGGGCGGAGCGTCGCTCGGCATCGGCTCAGCGGCGCAGCCACTCCAACCGCCCGACGGGCACCTCGTAGAGATCCCCCTGCTCCTCCTCGGAGGAAATGATGAGGTTCTCGCCGTCAAAGCATACCGACTCGCAGTCCCCAATCGGTGCGATGTCCTCCCAGTCCACGTTCACCGCGTCGGGGATCCGGATTCCGTCCAGCGCCTCATGGTCCTCGCCCAGTGCGATGCGCCCGTCGCGTCGTACCGGAAAGAGGCGCGGCTCGTCCCCGGAGTCATTGAGGGTCCAGAACAGATCGGGCCAGCGCGCTGCTCTTCACCATGCCCGGCGGCTCGATGCTGGCCCGCGATGCCAAGGAGCCGTAGGGCTTCAACTCCACCGGAGTCCGCTCCGGCACGGGAACGGACTTGAGCTCCGCCGCGGACAGAGCGGTGGCCAACAGGCTGCCAAGGACGACCACTGCCGAAGGGAAACGCGCATGCCGGAGACGTTACCGACCCCGGCGGGGGCGTCCGATGCCGTCAGCCCTCATCCGTGGCGGCCAGCTTGGCCAGGACGCTGAAGTCCTCCAGCGTCGTGGTGTCACCCCGGATCTCGGCGCCGCTGGCGACCTGCTTGAGCAGGCGGCGCATGATTTTTCCGGAGCGGGTCTTGGGCAGGGCGTCGGCAAAGCGGATCTCGTCGGGCTTGGCCACCGGGCCGATCTCCTTGCCGATGTGGTTGCGCAGCTCGTTCTTGAGATCATTGGTCGCCGCCCGCCCGGTCTTGAGGGTGACGAAGCAGACCAGCGCCTGTCCCTTGAGTTCGTCGGGGCGTCCCACCACGGCGGCCTCGGCCACCGAGGGATGACTGACCAGGGCGCTCTCGATCTCCGCCGTGCCAATGCGATGGCCGGCCACGTTCAGCACGTCGTCAATGCGGCCCACAATCCAGAAGTACCCGTCCTGGTCCTGACGGCATCCATCGCCCGTGAAATAGCTGCCCGGCACCTCGGTCCAATAGACTTCCTTGAACCGTTTCGGATCGCCCCAGATGCCGCGCAGCATGGACGGCCAGGGCTTCCTGACCACCAGCTTGCCCCCCGTGCCCTTCGGCACGGCGCGGCCCTGATCATCCACCACCTCCGGCAGGATGCCGAAGAACGGCAATGTGGCCGTGCCCGGCTTGGTGGGGGTCACGCCGGGCAGCGGGGTGATCATAATCCCGCCGGTCTCGGTCTGCCACCAGGTGTCCACGATCGGACACCGTCCGCCGCCGATGACCCGGTGATACCACATCCAGGCCTCGGGATTGATCGGCTCCCCGACCGAGCCCAGGAGGCGCAGCGAACCCAGGTTATGCTTCTTCGGCCAGTCATCGCCCCATTTCATGAAGGCGCGGATCGCCGTGGGAGCGGTGTACAGGATGGTCACCCGGTACTTCTCGATGATGCGCCAGAAGCGGTCCGGCTCCGGCCAGTTCGGAGCCCCTTCATACATCACCGCCGTCGCGCCGTTGGCCAGCGGGCCATAGACGATGTAGCTGTGGCCGGTCACCCAGCCGACGTCCGCCGTGCACCAATAGACGTCCTCCTCGCGCAGGTCGAAGACGTAGCGGGTGGTCATCTTGGCGCCCAGCAGGTAGCCGGCGGTGGAGTGCAGGATGCCCTTGGGCTTCCCCGTGGAACCACTGGTGTAGAGGATGAACAGCGGGGCCTCCGAATCCATGGCCGCCGCCGGGCAATCCGAGGTGACGTAGTCCAGCTCCCGATGCCACCACACATCCCGCCCCTCGGTCATCCGCACCTCATTGCTGCATCGGCGGACCACCAGCACCTTCTCGACCGACCGGGCGAGCAGCGAGCCGTCGGGCGCGGTCAGGGTCAGGGCGTCATCCACATTCTTCTTCAGCGGCACCACGGCACCGCGCCGGTAGCCGCCATCGGCGGTGATGACCATCCGGGCGCCGCAGTCCTGGACGCGGTCCGCCACCGATTGGGCGCTGAAGCCGCCGAACACCACGCTGTGCACCGCCCCGATCCGGGTGCAGGCCAGCATGGCAATCGCGGCTTCCGGGACCATGGGCAGGTAGATCAGCACGCGGTCGCCGCGTCCGATGCCATGACGCTTCAGCACGTTGGCCACCCGGCACACCTCCCGGTGCAGTTGGGCGTAGGTGAGCACCCGTTCCTCGCCCGGACGCCCATCCGTCGCCGGCTCCCCCTCCCAGATCAACGCCGCCTTGTTGGCCGTCGCCGTTCCCAGCCAGCGATCCAGACAGTTGGCCGACACGTTGAGGCGTCCGCCCAGGAACCATTTGGCGAACGGTTCCTTCCACTGGAGCGTCTTCCCGAACGGCTTCTGCCACACCAGCTCCGCCCTGGCCTGACGGGCCCAGAAGCTCTCGGGACGGGTGACCGACTCCTTCCACAGTTTGCGATAGGCAGCCATGGAGCGCAGGTGGGCGCGGGAGGCAAATCCCTCGGGCGGCGGGAAGACCCGGTCTTCCTGGAGATGCGACTCGATGGTGGCCGGGGCGTGTTTCGATGCCTTGGCGGACCGCACGGGCTTGGGCGACTTGGAACTCATGACGCAGGAAC
>JAFLEG010000353.1 GCA_017302195.1 Verrucomicrobiota bacterium | reverse complement strand
CAGTGCTGCGTCAAGTTCATCCGCTGGCTCCGCCAGTCCCTGCGCGACCGTCTCGCGGAAGATGCCGCTGTGGCCCGCCTTCAGGCCTTGTATGCCTCCCCGTGATCCCGCTTCACGCACACCGTTCGCCATGACGCATCGCCAACACCCCAAAGATCAGCGAGAGGCAGACGCCCAGGGCCCAGAAGCTCGACCACGAAACCGAGATCCAGGCCAGGCACACGGTCGCCGCTCCCCAGCCGGCAATGAACCCACAGGCGAACCGGAGACCCTTAGCAAAGGCATCCGGTGAGGGGTCGTCGTCCATGATCGGCCCGGGTTTTCCCAGTTCCGGATCCGGCACTACCGGACCGGCTTCACGCAGCGAAATCCCACATGATTGCTTCCGGTGGTCACCTCACCCTTGCCGCGGGTGCCGACCATGTAGCGGGTGCAGTATTGATCGGTGCACAGGAAGGACCCGCCGCGGTGCACCCGTTTCTTCTCGCCGGGCTCAGCGGGATCGTACGGGGTCGTCGGCCCCTGCGGATTCCGCGCCACGCCGCCGGCCATCATCAGGGCGGCATAGTAGTCCGGACGGTACCAATCGCTGCACCATTCCCAGACATTGCCCGCTACATCATGGAGGCCGTAGGCATTGGGCGGATACTGCGCCACCGGCGCGATGCCGGCGAAGCCATCCTGCGCGCCGTCGCCGCCCTGCTGGGGAAAGCGGCCCTGGTAGATGTTGGCCACGTACTTGCCGCCCGGCGTGAGTTCCTGTCCCCAGGCATAGAGCTGTCCCGACGCCCCGCCGCGCGCCGCGAACTCCCATTCCGCCTCCGTGGGCAGGCGCTTTCCCGCCCAGCGGGCGTAGGCCTCTGCGTCCGGATAGGCCACCTGCACCACCGGATGCTTCTGCCGCCCTTCCAGGGTGCTGTCGGGTCCGGTGGGGTGACGCCAGTTCGCCCCATGGATGTACCGCCACCACTGGAAGTAATCATTCAGCGGCACCGGTCCGGAAGTCGGGGTGTACACCGTGGAGCCGGCCACCAGGTTCTCCGGCGGCGCCGTGGGAAACTCCTCCCGGGTGGGCGTGCGCTCCGCAATCGTCACGTACCCGGTGGCCTGCACAAACTTCTCGAACTGCTCATTGGTCACCTCGGTGGCATCCATCCAGAAGCCGTCCACCGCCACCCGATGCACCGGCAGCGCATCGCGTGTGGTCCCCGGAAGGCCGCAAAGCGAGTCGCTGGAGGCATCACTGCCCATGGAAAATTCGCCGCCCGGGATCCACACCATCCCGTCAGGCGCCGGTCCGGGTGGCGGCCCCGGATTCGGACGGGTCGGCTCGAATGCCGTGGCGCCGGCGGCGGGCGCCGGCGAGGCCGTGGCCACTGGTGGCGGGCTGGACCGCGACCCCAGCAGATTCACCGCAACCAGTGCACCGGCCACCAGCACGCCCACGCCCAGGATGAGTCCCAGCGAGCCGCCTGAACCACCGGGTGCCTTGGGACCTTGGGACGGTGTTTTAGGAGCGTTCACCACGGGAGACTGAGCAGCGCGCAGGCCGCTTGGCAACGGTGGGAGCGGTTTCCGGGGCGGGGTGGGTGAACCACGAATGGACGCCAATGGACGCGCATCGTATCGGGAGCGGGAGAAACCGGCTCCCCGGGACGCTGCTGGGGCGCGCGGAGATCCGCCTCTCCCGGCTCCCATTGGCGTCCATGGGCGTTCCTTCGTGGTCTCTTCCACTGCGCCGCGGAGGGGTGGGTGAGACACCGCATCCTTGTCGCTTCGGGGTCGGTCCGCATACTGCGCCCGTGTCATTGGCGGAGAATCTGGCGCGGGTGCAGGAACGCATCACCACCGCTTGTGGACGGGCGGGACGCGATCCTTCCGAGATCACCCTGCTGGCCGTCTCCAAGAATCATCCGGCGGCGGCGGTGACCGAGGCCGTCGCCCTCGGAGTCACCTCGTTCGGCGAGAGCCGGGTACAGGAGGCCCGGGTCAAGATTCCCGCCAGTCCCGGACGCGCCCGCTGGCACTTCATCGGCCATCTCCAATCCAACAAGGCGCGGGAGGCGGTGGCGCTGTTTGAGATGATCGAGAGCCTCGACAGCCTCGACCTTGCCGCCGAAGTCCAAAGGCAGGCCGAGAAGCAGGCCAAGACGGTCCGGGTGCTGGCGGAGGTGAACATCGCCGGCGAGTCCTCGAAGTTCGGATGGAACCCCGCGCAGTTCCTTGGGGAGTTGGACCGTCTCAACGCCTTCCCCCGCCTGGAACTCCACGGCCTGATGACCATCGCCCCCTACTCGCCCGATCCCGAGCGGGCGCGTCCGGTGTTTCGCAGGCTCCGGGAACTCCGGGACGCCGCCGCCGACCGGTTGGGCGCGCCACTGCCGGTCCTGAGCATGGGCATGAGCGGCGACCTGGAGGTCGCCATCGGCGAGGGCGCCACCCTGGTGCGTGTGGGCACCGCCCTGTTCGGCGAGCGGCCCCGGGGCCCGGCAGGCGCGGGCGAATAAATCGCGTCACCGCTGGGTGAACACGAACACCCCGCGCTTGTTGCCCACGATCAGGTCGGGACGCCGGTCGCCGTTCACGTCCCGGGCCGCCACCTGCGTTCCCACGCCGGAGTTGTCGTCCACCAGGTGGGGCACCCAGTCCACCGACTTGTCCGGCCGGCGCACCAGTTCCCACCAGTACAGCACGGCCGGCGCCCCCGGCTCCGGATCACCCGCCGGCCCGTGCGCCCAGAACCGCTTGCCGGTGACGATGTCCTTGAGGCCGTCACCGTTCATGTCCACCAGGTCCACGGCGTGCAACTGCGAGAACTTCACCCCGTAGGGGTTCTCCGACGGTTCCTTGTTCATGAAGGTATGCTCGCGGAAGGTGATCTCCTTTCCGTTGCGGACCTGCTCGAACCACGCCAGCCCGTAGCCATGGGCGGACAGGCTGGTGATCACGTCGTTCAACCCGTCGCCGTTGACGTCGTAGGCGTACATCTGCGCCCCACCCACGCCGAAGGGCATCTTGTGGAAGGTCCAGACCGGATCGCCCGCCAGCGAGGCCGGCTGTTCCCACCAGCCATCCTTCTCCAGCAGGTCCATGCGCCGATCGCCATTCACGTCACCGACCCCGAGGCCATGGGTGAACTTGTGGTAGTTGTTGTTGGGGGACAGCGGATGCCAGGTCCAGAGCCCGGCAGGGTTCTTTGGATCCGGCGTCGCATAGCCGTAGGCGCCGCGCGAGGCGCAGACGATCTCCGGGCGACCGTCCCCGGTGATGTCCAGGAAGGTGGGGGATTCGTTGTCGGTGACCTCGATGGCGATGTGTTCCTTCCACAGGCCCGGAGCCCCCTTGGGATTCTCGTACCAGGAGGATTTCTCGCCGGGGAATCCGAGGATCAGGATGTCGTCCCAGCCGTCGGCGTTGATGTCCGAGGTGTAGGCGAGGAAGTTTTTGGAGTAGGTGTTGTTCTTGCCGAGCGCCCCCTCGAACCCCGGGATCGTCTCCTCGGCACCGTCCGCACGGGTCACCTTGAAGCTCTCGTTGGCCGGGGCATAGGCATGCCGGCGGGAGAAATCGGGTCCCTCCCACCAGAAGGGCCCGGACACGATGTCCATCTTCCCGTCCTTGTTGAAGTCGCCGGCATACGCTCCCTCCGCCCAGAACTGGTTCGACAACTGGTTCCGGGTGAACCCGGGCTCGGCGGCGACGCCGTGAAGGCATCCGATCAGTGAGGCGACAAGGACCGCGCGGCGGCGACGGCGGATTCCGGAGGGAGAGTGCATGCCCCCACTTCACGGGGCCGGCCCCGCGGGGTCAAGGCAGGGATGCTTCCGGCCTCTGCGTCACCCCCGTCCCTGGCGCACCACCCACTCGATCCAGGGAAGATCGGACGGGGTGGTGACCTTGGGATTCGGCTCCGGGCATTCCACCAGTTCGACCGGCTGCCCGATGAGTTCACAGGCCGCGGTGTCGTCGGTGATCTGGCGTCCGGATTTCCGCACCGCCTCCAGCGCGCGCTCAATAACATCGCGGGCAAAACACTGGGGGGTCTGAACGGTCCACAGCCGGGACCGGTCCAGGTGCCGGGCGATCCGGTGGCCGCCGTCGGATTCCTTCACCGTGTCGGTCACCCGCTGCGCCGCGACCGCGGCGCCGGTCCGGCGCGCGGCGTCGAGGCAGCGTCCGATGACCGCCTCCGGCGTGCACGGCCGGGCGCCATCCTGAATCGCCACCCAGCGCACGGCCGGATCCAGGGCCTGCACGCCGTGGGACACGGAGTCCTGCCGCTCGGCCCCGCCGGCCACGAGGCGGAACGGCTTCCGGAATCCGTGGGTGGCCGCCAACTCCTCGAACGCCGGCTCCATTCCCGAGCGCACCACCAGGACCAGGGAGTCCACGCCGGCAAAGGTTTCAAACCGGCGCCAGGTGTGGACCACCACCGGCGCTCCCGCGACCGGCAGAAACAGCTTGTCCACGTCGGGACCCATGCGGGTCCCCCGTCCGGCCGCGACAATGATGGCGGCGTTCATGCCGGGGGGCCTCGCGCTCGACGCCGCGGCGGGCTTACTTCTTGTCCTCAGCCGGCGCGGCGTCCGTCTTTGCGGCATCGGGCGGCGCGTTGAGATTCAACTGCTTCAACACCGCGTCCGAGAGATCCGCGTCGGTGCCGGCCAGCGTGTTGTACATCACCACCGGGGTCTGGTTGACCGTGGTGGCCGCGACATCCAGCACCAGGCTGAACCCGCCCACCCGCGCCTTCTCGTCCACCACGCCCCGGATGTCCCGGAGCACGCTCTCCCGCATCCGGCCCTGCTGTTCGGCGAGCGCCTGGCGGGAATTCTGGTCAAAGGTGCGGATGCTGGCCTCCTGCTCGCGCAGATCGGTCTGCTTCTTTTCCAGGTCCTTCTTCCGCTTTTCCCGCTCATCGGCGGAGAGAGCCGGGTCCTGGGCCGACTCCACGTACGTCCGAAACTCGTCATTGGACTTCTTGTAGTCCTCGATGAGGCCGTTGCGGGCCTTCTCGAAGTCGGCCGCCCGCTCCTTCAACTGCGAATCGGCCTGCTTGGTGCGCCAGTAGCCATCAAACACCTTCTTGAGGTCCACCACCGCGATGCGGATCTGGCTCTGGGCCTGGGCGGGTACGGAGAGGGTGACAAGGCCGGCCATCAGGAGGGCGGCGGCACAGACGATGCGTTTCATGCGGATTGGAATGCTCAACAGGAGACTCTTCTAGAAATCACGGGTGTAGCCAACGCCGAATTGGAACTGCCCATTGCTGTCATTGAACTTGTCGGACTTGATCGGAATGCCGTAGTCGAGCCGGAGCGGGCCGATGGGCAAATTGAGGCGCAGGCCGAGACCCCAGTTGGCGTTGTAGAGGCCGGTGGTCGAGCCGTCGGCATACTGCTGGGGCTCGAAGCTGTAGGCGCCGGGAT
>JAFLEG010000352.1 GCA_017302195.1 Verrucomicrobiota bacterium | reverse complement strand
ACCCGCCATGAATCCACCCGACGCGTCTGCATCCCCCACCCCCGCCGGCCTGCCGGCGGGGCTGCGCATCCTCGGCCTCGGTGGGGCGGGCGGGCGCCTGGCCCACCGGCTCTCGCGGCTGGAACCCGGGGTGCCGGCATGGGCCCTGGACACCGATGCCGCGGCGCTGCAGCGGCTCGAGGGGCTGCCGGCGGAGCTTCTGGGCGCTTCGGTCCAGCGCGGACTCGGCTGCGGCGGCGATGCCATCCAGGCCGCCAACCTGGCCGAACGGGATCACGCCCGGCTGCAGGAATCGGTTCCGGCCTCGGGCTTCCTCCTGCTGCTGGCCGGCATGGGGGGCGGCACCGGCTCCGGCGTGGCGCCGGTGGCGGCGCGCCTGGCCCGGGACCGGGGTGTGCTGGTCGTCGCGCTGGTGGCCATGCCCTTTGACTTCGAGGGACGCCTGCGCCGGACCAATGCCCAGCAGGGACTCGAAGCCCTGCGCAGCGTGGCGGACCTGGTGATCCCCATCCCGCATCAGGCCGTGCTCTGCGCGACGTCAGCCACCTCGCGTGCGGACGAACTGCTCGGCTGCGCCGACGGCTTCCTCCTGGGCATCGCCACCGGACTGGTGCGCATGCTCCGGGGTCCCTTCCTGATTCCGCTGGGCATCGCCGACCTGGCCCGGGTGCTGCGCGGACGCCGCGGCGAGGGTGGCGCCGCCGCGGCGGAGGCGGAGGGTCCGGACCGGCTCACGGCGGTCTGGACACAACTGCTTCAGCATCCCTTCCTCACCGCGCGCGGCCTCCTGGCAAATGCCGCGGCATTGGTGCTCCAGGTGTCGGGCGGGCCCGATTTGACGCTGGAGGAACTGGAATCCCTGGAGCGCCTGGCCCAGGCCGCGGCACCGCAGGCACAGGTCATCCTGGGCGCGGTGACCCAAGGCTCCCTCGCAGGACGCCTTTCGGTGCTGATGGTGGTGGCCCCGCCGGAGGTCTCCGCCTCGTCACGACCGGAGTCCGCGGCCGCGGGCGCCGCCGGCGGAACGGAATTGGGTGAGCGCCGGGAACTGGTGTTCGAAGACTCGGCCACCCCGGCGGAGACGTCCGGATCGGTGCGGATCGCCCGGACACCGCTGACGGAGGGACGCCGGGGAACCCACCCCGGAAAGAGCCGCCCGCCGCACCGATCCCTGCAGCAGCAGTTTGATTTCACCCCCCGCCGGCCCGGCCGCTTTGAAGGCGTCGAGCCCACGCTGCGCGGCGGGGAGAACCTTGACGAACCCACCTACGCCCGCCGCGGGGTGAAGTTCAACTGATCCCGACCGCAGCCTCAGGCTGCGGCAGTGTCGGCCGGGGCCAGCGCCTTGTAGGTCAGCGCCGCGGCCCCGCCGGCAAAGTCGGCCACCAGGTGCGCCCACACCTGCGATCCGTTGATCAGGTGCATGATGGTGGCCCCGATGGCGACGGCCGGATTGAAGGCGCCGCCGGAGACATTGCCCACGGCGTAGGCCATCGCGGTGACCGTGAATCCGATCGCCAGGCCGTAGTTCGAATTGCCGGCCGTGCCCTTGGCGGTGGCCACGTTCAGCACCACCCAGACCAGGGCAAAGGTGCCGAAGAACTCTGCCACCAGCGCCGGCCCCACGGCGAGCTCCTTGGCGGTGAGATTGGGATTCCCCTTCAGATTCAGCGCCAGCACGGCCGCCAGCACGGCGCCCACCACCTGCGCGGCCATGTAGCCCGGGACATCTGCGGACGCGCACTTGCCCCGCAGCCAGACCCCGAGCGTGACCGCCGGATTGAAATGTCCCCCCGAAATGTGGCCGCCGGCGTAGATCATGACCATCAGGGTCGCGCCGATGGCCACAGGCGCCATGACTCCGGCGCCCGGGTCAATCACCGAGCCGCCGATGGCGAAGACGAGGAAAAAGGTGCCGATAAACTCGACGAGGTACTTGTTCATGGGGAGCGGGGGGATTTAAGTGGGGAAGAAACCCAGCCTGAGCGGGATCATCGGATCCTAGCCGGGCAGGCGTGGTGTCGTAAACTTGGAAAAGCACCGGTCACTTCCCGGCTGGCGTCGCCGGACATCCCCGGCATATTGCCCGGGCATGAAGTTCCGATGGCTGGTCTTGGGGCTGTGGTCCGTCCTGATGCTTCGGGCGGCGGAATCTCCGGCGGTACCGATCACCGCGCCCGCCGCCTCCGAGCCCCTCCTGATCTCGTCCAGGTACACCAACGCGCTGGTCCTGTCCCCCCTGGCCACCGACGGGGACATCGCCAAGACCTTCGCGATGCTGCTGGAGCGCAGCCATTACTCCCGGCACAAGTTCGATGACGAGATCTCGGCCCGGTTTTTCGACCGCTATCTGGAGGTTCTGGATCCCCAGCGGCTCTATTTCCTGCAGTCGGACCTGGAGGAGTTTGCCCCGATCAAGACCCAGTTGGACGAGCTGATCCTTCAGTTGGGCAACTCCTCGTCCGCCTACCGCATCTTCAACCGCTTCCTGAAGCGCTTCGACCAGTCGTACGCGCTGGTCATGGAGCAGCTCCGGACCAACCAGTTCGCGTTCGACGGCAACGAATCCTACCAACTCGACCGCAAGGACGCCGCCCACCCCGCGGATCTTGCCGCCGCCGAAGCCCTGTGGCGCGACCGCCTGCGGTCCGAATACCTGGCCGAGAAGCTGGGGGCCGGGGAACGGAAGGACCTGCTGGCGAAGTTCCGCCAACATCTCTCCGGCGCCACCTGGGACGCCCTGACCCGGCACCTGACCAACCGGTTCAGCCCCGAGAAGGCGTCGAATCTGGTGGAGTTCGCCCGCACCCGTCTCGATGCCGCGAATGCCGCGGCGGCGGCCGCCAAGCCGGTCGTGGTGGGGGGCGGAACGCCCGATGCGCCGGTGTTGTCCCCGGTGGACCAGGTGCTGCGCGAACTGGAGGGGCGCCTCGACGACGACCAGCATGCGGAAATCGTCAAGAAGCTCACCCGCCGCTACGACAGCTCGCTGCGCAACCTGAAGCAGATTGAATCTGACGAGGTGCTGCAGTTCTGGTTGAGTGCCCTGGGACACGCCTATGACCCGCACACCGATTATCTCGGACCGCGGGAACTGGAACAGTTCTCCATCAGCATGAACCTGGCGCTCTTCGGCATCGGAGCGACCCTGATGAGCGAGGATGGCTACACGGTGATCAAGTCCCTGGTGGCCGGAGCTCCCGCCGAAAAGAGCAAGCAGATCAAGGTGGAGGACAAGATCATCGGCGTCGCCCAAGGGGACACCGAGTTTGTGGACGTCCAGGGTGAAAAGCTCAGCAAGGTCGTCGCCCAGATCCGCGGACCCAAGGGCACGCGGGTGCGGCTGCTGGTGATTCCCAGCGGCGCCGATCCGTCGGTGCGCAAGATCATCTCCCTGGTCCGCGATGAGGTGAAACTGGAGGACTCCCAGGCCAAGGCCCGCCTCGTGGAGCTCACCTACGAGGGACGCACCAACCGGGTGGGCGTGATTGATCTGCCCTCGTTCTACGCCAACTTCCCCGTGGCCGGACGCCGCGGCTCCGGCACGACAACCACGGGCGACGTGAAAAAGCTCCTGCGCAAGCTCATCGCCGAGGGCGCCGAGGGCATCGTCCTGGACCTGCGCCGCAATGGCGGCGGCTCGCTGGAGGAGGCCATCAACCTGACCGGCCTGTTCATCAAGGCCGGTCCGGTGGTGCAGGTTCGGAATTACGACGGCAGCAAGCAGGTGGATGAATCCCAGGAGGAGGTGCCGCTCTATGACGGTCCGTTGGCCGTGCTCACCAGCCGCTTCAGCGCCAGCGCCAGCGAGATCCTGTCCGGCGCCCTGCAGGACCATGACCGCGCCGTGATCGTCGGGGACAATGCCTCGCACGGAAAGGGCACCGTGCAGACCGTGCAGGAACTGGGGATGTTCCTGGGACGGACCGTCGAGAACCCGGGCGCCGCCAAGGTGACCATCCGCAAGTTCTACCGCCCCAGCGGCGCCAGCACCCAACTCAAGGGCGTGGTTCCGGACATCATCCTGCCCAGCGTCGTCAGCTACATGGATGTCGGGGAATCGTCCCTGGAGAATGCCCTGGCCTGGGACACCATCTCCCCGGCGCAGTTCCAACGGCTGAACCGCGTCACACCGATCCTCCCCGAACTGTCCAAGCGCTCCTCGGACCGTGTCGCCGCCGACCGGGACTTTGACTACGTCCGGCAGGACATCGAACGATTCAAGAAGGTGCAGGCGGAGAAGTCGGTGTCACTGAACGAGGCCGAGCGTCGCCGGGAAATCGCCGAGAACAAGGCCCGGATGGAAGCCCGGAAGAAGGAGCTGGCCGCCCGGAAGGAGCACCTGCCCACCACCTGGGAGATCACGCTGAAGAATGTGGACCTCCCCGGACTCCCGGCCCCCATGACCAATCAGGTGGTGAGCGCCATCCACAAGGCGGAGGAGGATCTGGCCAAGGACGAGGTGGCCGCCGCGGACGCCGCCGGGGAGCTGACGCCCGAGGCCCGGGTCGGACTCTCGGAGGACGATGCCGACGAGGATGAACCGGAGAAGGGGCCGGCCAACGATCCGCAACTCCGGGAAACCGAACGCATCGTCCTCGACCTGCTGAAGCTCAGTCCGCCCCGCAAGGGATTTTCCGCGCGGTCCGAATGACGCCCATGCACCCGGCGACGGCGCGTGTGGACGTGGTGGCCCCGGCGGGACGGGCCTGGGAGCACATGCGCACCCTGCTGTTCCGCCCCTTCGATCTCACCCGGTGGCTGGTGATCGGATTCACCGCCTGGCTGGCCGGACTCGGGGAATCCTGGGGTACCGGTGGTGGAGGCAATTTCCAGGGCGGCCGGGACGACCTCCGCCGCATGGACTGGGATTCGATGCGGCTCGACATCCAGGACTGGCTCGCCGCGAACTGGATGTGGTTGGTTCCGCTGGTGGCCTGCGGGGTCGTGGTCCTGTTGGTGCTGTCGCTGCTGATCCTCTGGTTGAGCAGCCGCGGGCGGTTCCTGTTCCTTCACAATGTCACCACGGGTGGCGCCGAAGTGATCGCCCCATGGCGCACCTACGCGGCCCATGGCAACCATCTGTTTTTCTTCCGGCTGCTGCTGGCATTCACCGCACTGGCGGCGGCATTGCCGATCGTCGGAACCGGTCTGATCGCCGGTATCCGCTGGCTGGGTTCCGGGGACGGCGCGGCGCTGGCGGGGGTTGTGGCCGTCCTGGCCGCCGTGACCCTGGGGCTTCTGATGACGGTGTTTTCCGTGGTCTCCATTCTGACCACCGACTTCGTGGTGCCGATCATGGCGCGGCACACCGCGTCGTGCCGCACGGGCTGGCGGCTGTTCCTCGGGCTTTTGGGGAGCAATCCTGGCGGCTTCGCGCTCTATCTGATCTTCAAGCTGGTCGTGTGGATCGGTGTGGTCGTGGCATTGATCGTCGGCATCGTGGTGACCTGCTGCATGCTGGGCTGCCTGCTGGCCATCCCGTTCCTCGGGACGGTGCTCTTCCTTCCCGTCCTGGTGTTCTT
>JAFLEG010000351.1 GCA_017302195.1 Verrucomicrobiota bacterium | reverse complement strand
CACCCCCAACGTCCAGATCGAGATTCTGGGCGTCGGGGCGGAAAGCCTCCTGGGAGGCGATCTGACCGATCCGGAGAATGACGGCCTGGACGAGGCCGGCGCGGCCGCGGATCCGAGCTGGAACTGGGTCGGAATCACCTCCAGCCATGAGCCGGATTTCGAGGGCGCCGAGAGCGCCTTCAACATCTTCGACAACAAGGTCGGCGGCGGCAACGACAAGTGGTGCTGCGATGACCCGATCCCCGACGCCCCGGTGTGGGTCGCGGTGGAATTTCAGAATCCGATCAGCCTCACCCACTTCACGGTCGCCTCGGGCAATGACACGCCGACGCGCGATCCCGTGGACTGGGCCATCCAGGGTTCCAATGACGGGGAGACCTACACCGATCTCTTCCATTTCACCGATACCATCGTGCCCTGGACCGAGCGCAACCAGGTGGTGAAGTTCACCCTGCCGCCGGGCGCGGCCCCGTACAGCTTCATCCGGTACATCGCCTACGACACGCCCGACGCGCTGCATCAGCTCAACGAGATCGAGTACTTCGGCACCCTGGGCGAACTTCCGGATGCGGACAAGGACGGCATGCCCGACGAGTATGAGACCTCCAAGGGATTCAATCCGAACGATGCCGCCGACGCGGCGCTCGATTTCGACAAGGACGGGGTCAGCAACCTTGATGAGTACAAGGCCGGCACCGATCCGATTGACGTCACCAAGCCGGTGCTTCAGTCCGCCACCGCCACCGGAACCTACAACACGGTCATCCTGACCTTCTCCGAGAACGTGGAGGCCGCCAGCGCCACGACGGTCGCCAACTACGCGATCACCCCGGCGCTCACCGTCACCGCGGCCTCCGTCAGCCGGAACGTGGTCACGCTCACGACCGCCGCCCAGACCCCGGGCGCCACCGCCTACACGGTGACGGTCAACAACGTGCTCGACACCTCCAAGAACGCGGTCGCCACCGACAGCACCGCCCTGTTCTACTCCTACCTGGCCATCCGGTCCGGCGTGCTGAAGATCTCCACCTGGACCGGAATTGCCGGCACCCCGGTGCAGAACCTGTATGACGATCCGCGGTACCAGGCCGGCACCCCGGACAGCGTGGGCGCGGTGTTCTCGTTCAACAGCCGGGACTTCCACCCGACGGACGCCCTGGAGAACTACGGCGCGGTCGTGGAGGGTCTCCTGACCCCGACGGAGTCCGGTAACTATCACTTCTTCCTGCGGAGCGATGATGCCTCGGAGCTCTACATCAGCACCGACAACACGGCGGCGAACCTGGCCTTTCAGGCCCAGGAAACCGGCTGCTGCGCAGCCTTCCAGGAGCCGGATCTCGGCGCCGAGGAGACCACCGCGGTGCCCATCGCCCTGGTGGCCAACCAGAGCTACTTCATCCGCGCCGTGTACAAGGAAGGCGGCGGCGGCGACTACGTGCAGGTGGCGTGGCGCAAGGAGGGGGACACCACCCCGGCGGCCAACCTCCTGCCGATCCCCGGCCGCTTCCTGAGCGCCACTTCGGATCTTCCCGCGCCGCCGGACGGCGCATTCCTGACCCAGACGCCCGCCAACCGGTCCCGCAACATCTCCCCGGGAACCGCGATCAGCCTCAGCCATCGTGATGGCAAGACCGAGCTCACGGCCGCCAACGTGGCCCTGAAGCTGAACGGAGCCGCCGTCGCCCCCGTGGTGACCAAGGAGGGCAACGTCCTGTCGGTGACCTACACCCCGGCGGCCATCCTGCCGAGCGGATCCACCAACACGGTGGTCTTCGAGTACCGGGATGCTGGCGGCAACCCGGCGACCTACGAGTGGAGCTTCACCGTGCTGCCCTACAGCGGCCCGACCCTGGACAAGGTGGCCTCCTATCCGGCCCTGATCTCGGGTGCCTCGGTGTTCACCGCGGACCGGGGTGGCCGTTCCGGACAGGCCGGGGACTATGGAATGGACCTGACCCCCAAGGGGGGCGCGCTGATCGTTCTGGATGCGGACTGGGCCAATGTGGCCGCCGCCAAGGATGAGATGAGCGTGTCCTTCTGGGCGCAGAAGTACGACCTGGCCGACAACTCGGTGTTCTGGTTCCACTCCCCGACCGCCGGCCGCACCTTCCAGGCGCACCTGCCCTGGAGCGACGGCAGCATCTACTTCGACACCGCGGGCTGCTGTGTCGCGGATACCCAGCGCATCAGCGCCAACATTGACACGTTCCCGGGATACACCGGGGACGCCGGCTTCTGGACGAACGGCTGGCGCCATTTCGTCTTCACCAAGAAGGCCGATGTGAAGGAGATCTGGATTGACGGGACCCTCTTCCTGTCGGGCAGCGGGGCGAACCCGCTCGTCCCCGACATCGAGACCCTGTACATCGGATCGGAGAGCGCGACCACCAGCCTGTTCCATGGCAAGCTGGATGACTTTGCCGTGTTCTCGAGCCAGCTCACCCAGGCCGACGTGACCGCACTGAGCGGTGGGACGTCGCCCTCGGGTCTGCCGGCGGCCCGGGGGCTGATCGCCTTCTGGGACTTCAACGGCGGTGCCGTGGTTCCGGATCCGACGATCTCCATCTCGGGATCCACCATCACCTTCACGGGAACGCTCCAGTCGTCGGCAACGCTGGGCGGCACGTACGCGCCGGTGGCCGGTGCCACCAGTCCGTACACCATCCCGGCGGAGACCGGGGTGCTGTTCTACCGCGCCAGCCAGTAGGCCGGCCTTCCGCATCCACTGCTTCCACGGGAGGCCGGACGTCTGTCCGGCCTCCCTCTTTTTTGAGCGCCGTCACCGCCTCCCGCCAATTCCCGCGCCGGCGAACACCCTCCAATGCCTGCCATCCCCTGTCCCACGCCGTGTGCTCCCCTCATGAGGGGAGTCGCCGTGGTGCTGACCGTGCTGTCGGCGCTGTGGACTTCCGGACAGGCCTCGGAGACGCCCGTCACCTTCAACGGCGACATCGCTCCGCTGCTCTACCAGCACTGCGTCCCCTGCCATCGGCCGGAGGGCGACGCCCCCTTTCCGTTGGTGACCTTTGATGAGGTGCGCCGAAAGGCGGACACCCTCCTGGAGGTCATCAGCGACCGCACCATGCCGCCCTGGCCACCCGGGCCGGGGAATGTCCGGTTCCAGGACGACCGTCACCTCGCCGAAACCGAGATCGCCGCGTTCCGGCACTGGAAGGAATCCGGCTTCCCGGAAGGTCCGCCGGACGCACCGCCACCGCCTCCGGAGTTCGAGGGCGTCTGGCAGCTCGGGGAACCCGACCTGGTGGTGACCCCGCAGGTCCCCATCCTCCTGCCTGCCGAGGGGCCGGACCGCTACCGCAATCTGGTGATCCCGGTGCCCCGGGGTACCAACCGCTACGTCCGCGCCATCCAGATCCGACCCGGGTCACGCGCCGTGCATCACGCCTTTGTCCTTCAGGACCGCCATGGCCACTGCCGCCGGCTGGATGCCGCCGATCCCGAGCCGGGATTCCCCGGTTTGGATCTTCCCGACGGCATGGAGTCACCCGGCGGACATTTTCTCGGTTGGCAACCGGGGCGCCGCGCCTATGAGTCCCCGCCCGGCCTGGCCTGGGTGCTGCCCGCCGGCGCGGATCTGGTGATCCAGTTGCATCTGCAGCCCACGGGCCGCGCCGAGACGATCTGTCCGCAGATCGGCCTCTACTTCACCAACCGCCCGCCGGAGCGCGAATTTTTCAAGCTGGACCTCTCCTCCCTGACGATGGACATCCCGCCCGGTGACTCCCGGTACGTGGTGGAGGATTCCTTTGTCCTCCCGACGGACGTGTCGCTCATCGGACTGAATCCCCACTGCCACTACCTCGGCCGGGACCTCCAGGGACTGGCCGTGCTGCCGGACGGCACCACCAATGTGCTGCTGCACATCCCGCGATGGAACTTCAACTGGCAGGGCGACTACCGCCTGGAGACGCCGCTTTCCCTGCCGAAGGGGACCCGGCTGCAGATGCGGTACGTCTTCGACAATTCCACCAACAATCCCTTCAACCCCAACCATCCGCCCCGACGGGTGCGTTACGGTGTGGAGACCCAGGATGAAATGGCGGAACTCTGGTTCCAGATGCTCCCCGCAAACGCCGCAGGACTGGCCAGTCTGCGGCATGCCTACGGCGCCAAGGCCATCCCGGAGATCGTGGCCTATCAGGAGTACCGCCTGCGCCGGAATTCGAAGGATGCCCATGCCCACGGTCGTCTGGGAGTGGCCAAAGCCCAATTGGGGGACATTCCCGCGGCGATGGAGCACCTGCGCACTGCGATCCAACTGGACCCCAACGATTACTTCACGCGGTTCAACCTGGGCGCCTTGCTGCGGGAGAAGAACGAACGGGCGGCGGCCGAGAGGGAGTTTGCCGCGGCCGTGCGGTTGAATCCGACGGACGGCCGCTCCCAGGGCGCCCTGGGCATCTCCCTGGGCGAGCGCGGGCGGCTGGCGGAGGCGGAAGCCCACCTCCGGGAGGCGCTGCGACTGGATCCGCAGGACGAGGTCGCCCGATCTACGCTGGCGGAAGTCGTCCGGTTCCGCGCCGTGGCCCGGCAACGCAAGGCGGCAGGGTCCTCCGCGCCCTGAGATCTGGAATGCAAAAGGCCGCCGGACGAATCCGGCGGCCTGTGTCGGGGAGGCGCGGCTCCCGAAAGATGCGGAAAGTCTCAGTAAGCGGCCTGGGCGCCCTTGAGGTTCTTCTTCTGCATCCAGGGCATGAGCGAACGGAGCTTGGCGCCGGTCTTCTCGATGCCGTGCTTCTCGCCCGCGGCGAGCAGCGCGTTGTAGCGCTTGTAGCCCGTCTGGTACTCCTTGACCCAGTCCTTGGCGAACTTGCCGGTCTGGATGTCCTTCAGCGCCGCCTTCATGCGCTTCTTCACCGAGGCATCAATGATCTTGGGTCCGACGGTCACGTCGCCCCACTTGGCGGTCTCGGAAATCGAGAAGCGCATGCCGGCGATGCCGGACTCGTTCATGAGGTCCACGATCAGCTTCAGCTCGTGGAGACACTCGAAGTAGGCCATCTCCGGCGAGTAGCCGGCCTCGACCAGCACCTCGAATCCGGCCTGCACCAGCGCCGAGGCGCCGCCGCACAGCACGGTCTGCTCGCCGAACAGGTCGGTCTCGGTCTCCTCCTTGAAGCTGGTCTCGATGACGCCCGCCCGGGTGCCGCCGACGCCCTTGGCCCAGGCCAGGGCCGTCTTCTTGGCCTTCTTGGAGGGGTTCTGATAGACCGCGATCAGGGCGGGCACGCCCTTGCCCTCGACGAACTGCCGCCGGACGATGTGGCCGGGGCCCTTCGGGGCGACGAGGATGACATCCACATCCTTGGGCGGGACGACGGTCTTGAAGTGGATGGAGAAGCCGTGGCTGAAGAGCAGCGTCTTGCCCTTGGTGAGGTTGGGCGCGATGTCCTTCAGGTAGGCGGCGGCCTGCTTGGTGTCGGGCAGCGCCACGAAGATCACGTCGGCGCGGCGGACGGCGTCCGCGGTGGGCACGACCTCGAAGCCCTTTTCACGGGCGACCGCGA
>JAFLEG010000350.1 GCA_017302195.1 Verrucomicrobiota bacterium | reverse complement strand
GGCGCGCCGGGGACGGAGCCGCTCGCCGGTGTGGCGTTGTGGGGTGCCGCCCGGCGGGATCCCTTCTGGAACGGACTGCGGCTTTCGGCTGGCAACGAGGACGACTCCGGCCGACTGGGGGCCACGGCGCGAGCGGGGCAGATGATCCGCACGCCCTCGTTCGTGCTCGAGGGCGGGCGCCTGCATTATCTCGTCCGCGGCAAGGGACGGGTCTATGCCTCGGTGGATTCCCACCTGATGAACGAGGGGCCACTCCATGGAGTGCTTACTCAAAAGTTCGACACCGGCGGGAGTGCCGAACCCCGGTGGGTTACCCACGACCTTGCCGCCTATTCCGGCCATCGCACCCACATTGAGTTTGGCCCGGATGGTGAGTCACCGCTGGAGATCCTTCGGGTGGAGGAGCGCGCGGAGGCCCCGTCCTGGAGCGGTTGGGTGGCGCCCGAAGTTTCGGTCTCCGCCACCGACGCGGCTGCCCGGGCCGCCGCCCTGGTCGCGCAGGCTGTGGACTGGCTCACGGCCCGGGCGCACGGCGCGGAGGTTCCGTTGCCGGGACCCGGGGTGCTGCGCGCTGCGGACTGGCTGCTCAAGCATCCGGTGCTGCTGGGCGCTTCGGATGATGGCGCGTATCGGAGTGCCCGCGAGCAGTGGGCCCGGACGGAGGCCGCGCTTGCCGCCGAGGTGCTCTGGAGTTCCGCCACGGCGCTGGCGTGGTTTGACGGCACCGGCGTGGATGAGCATGTGCTGGTCCGGGGCAAACCCACCAAGCCTGGTCCGGTCGCCCCCCGCAGCCTGCCGGCGGCTTTCGCCGATGCGCGGCCGATTGCGGCCACGGCGACCAGCGGGCGCCTTGAGCTCGCTGCCCAACTGACCGCGCCCGAGAATCCCCTCGTCGCCCGCGTGCTGGTCAACCGGGTCTGGCATCACCTCTTCGGCCGCGGGTTGGTGCCGACCGTGGACAACTTCGGGGCGCTTGGTGAATCCCCCACGCATCCGGAACTGCTGGATCATCTCGCCTGGAGCTTTGTGAGCGAGGATCGGTGGTCGCTGAAGCGGTTGGTGCAGCGCCTGGTGCTGACCCAGGCCTACTCCATGGGCAGCCGGCCGGCCGATCCAGAGGCCCTGGAGCGCGATCCGGCAAACCGCTGGTGGCACAGCATTCCGGTCCGGCCCCTGGAGGCGGAATCCCTCCGGTCGGCTGAATCCCGCGTTGGGCGGTCCTCCGGTACCGGTCCACCTGACCGAGTTCACGGTCGGGCGGGGACGTCCGGACAAGAGCGGCCCGCTCGATGGCGACGGCCGGCGCAGCCTGTATCTGGCGGTGCGTCGCAACTTTCTGCCGACGACCCTCCAGGCCTTCGATGCCCCGACTCCCTTCAGCACCGTGGGGCGGCGCAATGTCACCAATGTGCCCGGCCAGGCCCTGGCCCTGATGAATGATCCGCTGTTCCACCAGCAGGCGCGGGTCTGGGTGGACCGGATGCTGGCGGAGCGTCCCGTGGCGGATGCCCCAGCCCGGATTGCCTGGCTGTTCGAGTCGGGGTATGGCCGTCTGCCATCGCCCTCCGAAGTGTCAGCCTGCGTGGAAACCCTCGCCGAATTGGAGGCCCTCCGCGGTGCCGGCACAGATCCGGCGGCGGTTTGGGCCGATCTGGGCCACGCCCTGCTCAACGCGAACGAGTTTCTTTACCTGATGTGACCTCCGCCTCTTCCAGACTGTTCCTTGATCCCCGCATCAGCCGCCGCGATTTGCTGCGACGGGCTTCCAATGGATTCGGCGCCGTCGCCATGGGAGCGCTCCTGGGCTGGGATCGTGCGATGGCGTCGGGGAACGCACTGGCACCCAAGCCTGCCCATGCCGCGCCGAGGGCCAAAAGCGTCCTGTTCCTCTTCATGGAGGGCGCGGTGTCCCAGGTGGACAGCTTTGACTACAAGCCCCTGCTGGCGAAGCACCACGGGGAAGATCCGCGGAAGGCCATCGGCCAGCTCGAAAAGACGCAGTTTGAGAATGTGGGGCAGGTCCTGAAGTCCCCGTGGAACTTCCAGCAGCACGGCGAGAGCGGCCTCTGGATCAGCGATCTCTTCCCGCACATGGCGCGGCACGCGGACGACCTGTGCGTCCTGCGGTCCATGACCTCCAACTTTCCCGAGCACACCAGCGCCAATTATTTCCTGCACAGCGGTACGGGCCTGCAGGGACGTCCGAGCCTCGGCGCCTGGGTTTCGTACGGGCTGGGCAGCCTCAACGCCGACCTCCCGGGCTACGTGGTGCTCAACGGCGGACAGATCCCCTCGGGCGGCATGGACAATTTTGCCAGCGGGTTTCTCCCGGCCAACCACCAGGGATCCCTCCTGCACGCCAAGGGGACGCCCCTGGCCAACGTGGTGCCGTCGGAATCCAGCGCGTCCCTGCAGGACACCAAGCGGCGCCTGGTGCAGCGGCTGAACCGGCAGCGCCTGGAGGAGTCCGGCAACGCCGGCGTGCTGGAGGCGGCCATTGCCAACTACGAGCTGGCGGCCCGGATGCAGTGCGCCATTCCGGACCTGCTGGACCTGTCGGGGGAGTCGGAGGCCACCCGGCGCCTGTACGGCATGGATGCCCCGTACGAGCACACCCGCACCTATGCGCGGGAATGCCTGCTGGCGCGCCGGATGGTGGAACGGGGGGTGCGCTTCGTGGAGCTGACCATCCCGATGGTGGACGGCTACAACCGCTGGGATGCCCACGGCGGCCTGATCAAGAATCACGGCGACAACGCCCGCGCCATTGACCAGCCCATCGCCGGCTTGCTGGCTGATCTCAAGGCCCGGGGCCTGCTGGAGGACACGCTGGTGGTCTGGGCCGGTGAATTTGGACGCACCCCGTTTGCCCAGGGCAGCGACGGCCGCGACCACAACGAGTTTGGATTCTCGGTCTGGCTCGCCGGCGGCGGCGTCCGGGGCGGCATGGCCTATGGGGAGACCGATGACTGGGGCTACAAGGCGGTGGTCAACCGGCTTGAGATGCACGACCTCCATGCGACCATCCTGCATCTGCTGGGATTGGACCACGAGCGGCTCACCTACCGCTTTGGCGGACGCGACATGCGGCTGACCGACGTACGTGGTGAGGTGATCCGGCCGATCCTGGCGTGAGGCGTGTTACTTCGGCCACTGGGCGATGTCGCGGCAGGGCTCCAGACGGGCGATGCTGTCCATCACCTCGACGGCGACTTCGTCAAAGAGTTCCTTGGTGCGCAGTCGGGAGGCGGTCGCCAGTTCGGCGTGCTGACGTTCAAACCGCAACGGGTGACCGAACTTGATGACCACGCGGCCGGGGCGGGGGAAGGTCCGGCCGCGTCCCCACAGTTCGCCGAGTCCGAAGGTGCGCACGGGAACGACCGGGGTGCCGGACCGGAGCACCACCAGGCCGATACCGCTGCGGCCTTCGAGCAGGCGTCCGTCCTCGGAACGCGTTCCCTCGGGAAACAGCAGCAGGCCCCGTCCCTCGTTGAGCAGTCCCAGAACCGTGCGAAGGCCTCCGGGTCCGCCGCCGTCGCGGTCCACGGGAACCGCGTTCAGGGACCGGATGAGGCGGGCAAAGCGCGGATTGTTGAAGAGCGACTGGCGGGCGAGGTAGCACACCACCCGGGAGATGGCGGCGCCGATCAGGGGCGGGTCGCCGTACGACACGTGATTGGCCGCCAGGATGAAGGGGCCCGTCGCCGGCACCCGTTCCGGATGCATCACCTGCCATTGGAAGTAGGCGGTGGCGAAGGTCCGGACCAGCCGGGAACAGTTCCAATAAAAGGTCGAGCCGCCTTCCGGCACGGGAGGACCTGGATTCATGAAATCTCGAGGTGGAGTCCGTCGTACGCCAGGGTGACGCCCGGCGGCATTTCCGCCTGGTCGGCATCGTGGTCGTAGTCGTGGGTGAGGTGGGTGAAGTAGGTGCGTTCCGCGCCGATGCGCCGCGCGGCGGTCAGGGCTTCGTCGAGGCACATGTGGGTCCAGTGCGGCTGCTTCCGGAGGGCGTCCAGAATCACGACCTCCACGCCCCGCAGCAGACGCACCACGTCGTCCGGCACCTCCTTGCAGTCGCTGAGATACGCCAGCCGCGGACCTCCGCGCTGGGTGAAGAGGAATCCCAGGGTCTGGATCCGGCCGTGGGGCAGGGACAGCGGCGTGATCTCCAGGTCGCCGAGGGTGAAGGGTCCGGTGATGATTCGCGGATCTGGATGAAAGTAGCCGCGGGGGATTGGTCGCCCGTCGAAGGCATAGACAAATACGCGCCTGAGGGCGTCGAGCGTCTCCTCCGAGGCGTAGATCGGCAGCGGACCGCCCCGCAGGTCGCAGACCCGCCGGCAGTCGTCCAGCCCCATGATGTGGTCCGCATGGGCGTGGGTGATGAGGACGGCGTCCAGGAATCCCAGGCGCTCGCGGAGCATCTGGGTGCGGAAATCCGGGGTGGTGTCCACCACGATCCGGGCCTCGGGGGTCTCCAGGTACACGGAGGGACGGAGGCGGTGGTTGCGTGGGTTGGCCAGGTACTCGGGCGGATACTCGCGTCCGATCACCGGCACACCCTGGGAGGTGCCGGTGCCGAGGAAGCGGAGCGAGAAGGCCATGCGCCGGGGCAGTGAACCCGGCGCGCGGGGCCGTCTCAACGGTGAAAATTTTGCGCCTTCCGCTTTGGGGGCCGGCGCGGGAAGGTCGCCGGGCAATGCTCACCACGTTGCGCATCCGGAATCTGGCTCTCGTTGTGGACCTCACCGTCGAGTTTGAGGCGGGCCTCAACGTGCTCAGCGGGGAAACGGGGGCCGGCAAGTCGGTGATCCTCGGGGCGCTGAACCTGGTGCTCGGACAGCGCGCCGACCGCACCCTGCTGCGCGCAGGCGCGGAGGCCTGCACGGTGGAGGCGGTGTTCGATGTGCCCGGGCTCCGCGACACCCTGGAACCCTTCCTGTCCGAGAACGGGCTGGAGCCGGCGGAGTCCGGACAGTTGCTGCTCAAGCGCACCTTCACCTCGGGCGGCGCCAACCGGCAGTTCATCAACGGGTCTCCCACCACCCTCGACCGTCTGGCCACGCTGGGAGACTGGCTGGTGGACCTGCACGGACCGCACGAGCACCAGTCGCTCCTGCAGCCGGCGCGGCAGCTCGCCATCCTGGATGCCTTCGGTGGGCTGGAGGAGCGGGTGGAGGCCTTCGGAGACCTGGTCCGGCGCCGGGCTGCTGTCGAAACGGCGAGGCAGGCGCTGGTGGTGGATGAACGGACCTATGCCCAGCAGCTCGACCTGCTGCGCTTTCAGGTGCAGGAGATCGAATCGGCCCGGCTGGAGGTGACCGACGAGGCCGACCTTGAGGCCGAGTACCGACGGGCAGGCAACGCGGCACGGCTGCGGGAGCTGGCGGACCGGGCGGGCCAGGCACTTGGGGATGGCGAGGAATCAGCCCTGGTCACGCTGGGAGCTCTGGGTCGTACGCTGCAGGAACTGTCGCGGCTGGACCCCGGGGCATCGGCACTGGGCGACCTGCATGCCCAGTCCCTGG
>JAFLEG010000349.1 GCA_017302195.1 Verrucomicrobiota bacterium | reverse complement strand
CCGCACCGAGGGCGGCGCCGGTCTGGGACTGGCCATCGTCAAGACCCTGGTGGAGGCGCAGGGCGGCACGGTCTCGGTGCACAGCGAGATCGGCGAGGGCAGCACCTTCACCGTGGATCTGCCGCGCCACGGACCCCTTCCTTAAATTCTTTTCAGGTTCGTCTAATGGCCGTTTCAGGCGTGGCGGAGGAGGATGCCTCCATGAACGCCACGCTGCGGCACCCAGACCGCCGAAATCTTCCACTGCTCGTCACCCTGGTGGCGATCCTGCATCTCATCCCGGCCCGGGCCGCCCTCATCAGCCACGAGGGATTTGACTACCCCGCCGAAACCCCGGTGCTCGGACGCAACGGCGGGACCGGATGGCAGGCCGCCTGGGGAACCGGCGGCACCGTGGTTGCGCCCGGGCTGGTGTGGCCCGGACTGGTGACGGCAGCGAACACACTCCAGAACGCGGGCACGCAGGTCGGCTCGCAGCGGCTGTTCACCTCGGCCGGCTTTGACGCCCTGCGCACCGGCGGCCGCTTCGGCGCGGAGGGCACGGAGCTGTGGCTCTCGTTCCTGATCCGGCGCGAGATGCTCTTTCCCACGGGCAGTTTCGGCGGGGTATCCCTGCTGGATGGAAACACGCAGGAACTGTTCGTGGGCATTCCCACGGGCGCCACCCACTGGAGCTTCCAGTTGTTCGACCTGGGTGGGGCGCCCGGGAATCTCACGCCGGCGCCCGGCGCGCCCATCGTTCCCGGCGAGACCACGCTGCTCACGCTGCGACTCCGCTTCGGGGTGAACGGCGCCGAGGATCAGGTGGATCTCTTCGTCAACCCACCCATCGGGGGCTTTCCCGGAGTCCCCGCCGCCTCCCGGGCTGGCGCGGATATCCGCTTCAATGGCTTCCGGGTGCAGGCCGGTCCGTTTGTCGCCAATTCCACCGGCGCCATCCGCGTGGACGAAATCCGGCTCGGGGAAACCTATGCCGACGTCACCCCCTTCGTGCCCGGCCCCTCGCTGGTTTGGCTGCGGCCAGGAACGCAGCGCGTCGCCGCCGGAGCGGCGATCACGCTGCCGTTGATCTGTTCCTGGCCCGATGGGGATCCATCCACGCTCGCACCGGTCGTCACCGCCGCGGATGGCAACCTGCTGCCGCCCGACCGCATCCAGATCACCGGCACCGGTGCCAACCGCCGCGTCACCCTGCGGCCCCCGGAAGGCCCGGGAGGGGCCACCACCATCACCGCCACCCTCACGCCTCAGGGCGGCAACCCAGTGAGCACGAGCTTCGAGCTGCTGGTGGGCCCGACACCTCCGGAGGGACTGCTCGCGCACGACCCCTTTGATTACCAACCACGGGCCACGGCGATCGCCGGCAAGGCGGGCGGCCAGGGATTCGCCGGCGGGTGGGTCGCCGGCATTCCGGGAACCCTGTCCGGAGGCGGCATGGTCGCCGGTTCCAGCAACCTGGTGCATGCCGGGCTCTCCATCACGGGCGTGCGCATGCGCACCAGCGGTCCGGGCGCCCAGGCCATCCAGCGCCCCCTCACCTTCCCTCTCGGTGACGAGGGTACGGTGCGGTATGTCAGCCTGCTGCTGCGTCCGGACACCCAGGTGACCACCACCGCCTACTTTGGCCTGCTCCTCCTCGGCGATCAGGCCGTGAACCTGTTTGCCGGAAAGCCCGGAGGCGGACAGTCCCTGCGCTACGTCATCGAGGATGCCGGAGGCGCGCGCCAGGTCGCCTCGGGAAGTCCGGTCGTCCGGGACGCCACCTCGCTGCTGGTGCTCAAGCTGGAATTTCGCGACGGCCCCGACCGGGTCTCGCTGTATGTGAATCCCCCGCTGACCGGCACCGAACCCGGTGCTGCGGATGCGGTGAAGCAGGACCTGGATCTCGGCGCGGTGTCCGCGGTGGCGTTGAACGGCTCGTCCCTGTGGAGCGCGGACGAATTGCGCGTGGGCACCACCTTTGCCTCGGTGACTCCGGCGTCCGGACCCGAACGGGAATTTGCCCTCGCCCCGGTTGCGCCCCAGGCCGGACGCGAGCAGCAGACGGTGGCCCTGCGCCTGACGACGGTGGCCCCGCTGCCGGAGGGACGCACGCTGACCTTCGGGTTTGTCGGCGACGCGCACGGCGCCGGCCTGGACCCGGTGACGGGCGACTTCACCTGGAGTCCCGGCGAACTCGACGGCGGCCTCACCCACACCTTCACCGTCCGCGCCACCAGCAACGCCACCCCTCCGGAGTCCGACGAGGTCACCTTCACCGTGCAGGTCACGGAGGCCAACACGCCCCCGGAACTCGCCGATCCCGGCAGCCTGCTCGTCGAGGAGGGGGCAGTGCTCTCGCTGCCGCTGGCCGCCACCGATCCCGACATCCCCGCCCAGCCCCTGGCCTTCGCCATGATCACGGGACCGGACGGCCTGGCCGTCTCCGAATCCGGACTGCTCACCTGGACTCCAGCACCGGCGCAACTGGATCAGGTGTACGACGTGACCGTGGAGGTTCACGACGGCTTCGGCGGGCGCGCGCGGCGCTCCTTCAACATCGTCACCCGCTCGACGGGCGGTGGTTCCGGGCCCCCGCCGCCGCTGGTCGCGCTGCGTGCGGACGATGCCGTGGCGCTGGAGTGGGAGAATGTGGCCGGCGCCTTCACGCTCCAGGCCACCGACGATCTGGCCGCCGGTCCGTGGCGGGAACTGACCGTCTCCCCGACGCTTCTCGGAGGAAGAAATCGCGTCCTGCGTCCGCTGACCCACGCGCAGGAGTTTTTCCGGCTGGTGGGCGCCGGTGTCGCCGGACGTCTGACGGGCGCCGTTCCGGAACCGGGCGGGCTGGCCCCGGGGACCACCCGGTTCGTCACGCTGACCTTCAGCGACGCCCCCGGAACCGGCGATGTGCTGGAGGTCACGGAATCCACCGCCGGTCTGGTCCATACGCGGCGCATCCCCGCCGAATTCCTGAGGCAGTCCGATGGCACGCTGGGCTTCTTCCTCAATGGTGACGACACCCCGCTCGGCATGCCCCGCGTGACGGTGCGGCTGGTCAGTGCCACCGGAACGCCGCGAGGCGTGGCGCATTTCGACATTCCCAACCAGTACCCCGGCTCGGGCGGAGAACCGCCGCAGCTTGGCTTCACCGTCTGGGGTCCTCCGGCAGGCGCGGCGCGGCGGCCGGCAGATTCCCGGAACACCGTGCGTCCACCGCTGTTCCTCGGACTGACGGATCCGGACGGCGATCTCGCCCGCCTCGAACTGGCCTTCACCGATCCGGCCGGGGCGGTCACCCACCGGCTGGTTCCCGTCACGCAGACCGACGCCGAACCCCTGAGCCTGTTCCTGTATCCTCTGGTCTTCGGATCCGACTCCAAAACCGGCGCGTGGACGGTGCAGGTCACGGCCTTCGATCGCGCCGGGCATGCCGCGGAACCCCGGAGCGCGACGCTGAACTTCGGGGACGCGGTGCCCGGCAACGCCGTCATGGGCCCGCAGCTCGTCAGCGTCCAGCCAGCCAGCGGCGCGCCGGGAGACCTGGTGGAACTCCTCGTATTCAATGTGCCGGACCTCGCCCCCACCAATGCGCGGGTCCGCTTTGGCAGCCGTCCCGCCACGGTGGTCGAGGCCGCCGGCAACCGGCTGCGCGTCCTCGTGCCCACCGGGACCTCCGGGGGACGCGTGGAAGTATCCACCGCCCAGGGCTCCTCCGTCGCACCGGTGCCCTTCGCGGTGCTGGCGGCCCCGGGCATCGAGCCTGCCACGGCCCACGCCGTGGCCGGCCAGATCCTCCCCTTCCGTCTCGACCGCCCCCTGGGTGCCGGCGCGGTGATTGCCTGGGCGGTGGAGGGCGGCGGCAGCGTGGATGCCGACGGACTCTTTCGCGCTCCCGATCATCTCGCCCAGGCCGGCGAGGTGACGCTGACCGCCACCGTCACCTGGCCCGGAGGCAGCCACACCGCCACCGCCCGGATCACGGTCGAGGCTGCGCCGGTGACCCGCGGCGCGGGCCCGGTCGCTGCGGTAGCAGGCGGGACCGTATGGTCGGAAAACCTGCTGGCCCGCCTCGTGGTCCCGGCGGGCGCGCTGGCGGCGGATACCACCGTCTCGGTCGCCGTCCCGTCCCAGGAGGCCCGCCCCGCCGCTCCTGCCGGATTCGAACTGATCGGCCTGGTGACGCTCGGGCCGGAGGACGCCCAACTCGCCGGACCGGTCGAAGTCCACATCCCCCTGATGCGTTCCCTGCCGTCCGGGGAAACGCTTCCGCTCCGGCGCTGGGATGCTGCGGCCGGCGTGTGGCAGGATGACGGCGTCACTGCGATGGTGGAACCCGGCGGACAAACCGCCCGCGCGGACGTGGACCGCCTGGGTGTGTTGGCATTGATGACTCCGACACCCGCGGCGGCAGCGGCACAGTCCACCGGCTCCCTCGCCGGTACTGCAGGCCAGCCTTCGCGCCAGAATTCCGGCGCACCGCGCGTCACCGCGGTGACCCCGGTCGCGCTCGATGAAGGAGAACTGCGACCCATCCTGCTGGAAGGTTCGAACCTCGACGGTCCGGTGCGGGTGGACCTGGTCACCGACGACGGATTGCCGGCGTCCGGATTCGTGCTCGGCCCCCTGGTGCGGGCGCAGATCGGTCCCGGGGTGGAGGACGGCGCCCGCGCAGCGTTCCTGCTGGATGGTCCGGTGCTCCCCGCGCTGGGCGAGGGACAGACCCTGTCGCTGCGGATCCGGCTGCGAAAGGCCGGACATCCCGACCTCTTCGTCCCGCTCACCCTCCGCGGCCTGCCGGAGTTTGATCCGGCCGACCTGGTCGGTCCCCTGCCGCCGGACCGCGTCTTCTCACGGCTGTATTCCCGGGTCGAGATCCGCACGTCGCTGCAGTCCGCATGGGACGTGACCGACCTGCGGGCCACGCGGGAGTTCCGGGTGCTTGCGGACCTGGATGTCTCCGGGGCGAATGGACGGAACGGGGTCGGGACGGCCTCCGGTCCCGGCACCGAACCCCGGCGGTTGCGAACCGGCGCGGGGGGCGGCACTCCCCGCGGTGGCGACGCGGTATTCCTCGCGCTTTACGAAATGCCGGCGCGGCATCTTCGGGTGGGCCATGGCGGCGTCCCCGGGACACGATTGGATGACCTGGGGGCCCTGCTGAGCGTGGCCGGATGCCTCGGCGCCGACGCACGCGCGTGTTTCGAGGAAATCCTGGAAGAACTGCGCGAGGATCCCTTCGACGAACTCGACGAGGCGCCCGACGACCTGCTGGAACTCATCGCGAGCCTTCCCGACGGCCGACGCGGGGCCTCCGGCATCTGGAATGGGGCGCCCACGCACTGGTTCCGCATTCCCTCCGGCGCCGTCAGCGACAACTTCCGCTGGGCCCGGCGCTTCGGCCCCAGCTCCGGCGGAGGCGGCGGCGGACAGTCCGGATCCCTGTTTGGCGAGCGGCTCGGCGGCGAACGTGTTGGCGAGCCCTTGGAACGAGTAGAGCAGGGCGCCGCTGGTCTCGTCGAGCACATGGACCGTGCCGCTCCTCAGACCGCCGACGTAGATGCGGCCGAAG
>JAFLEG010000035.1:1561-14023 GCA_017302195.1 Verrucomicrobiota bacterium | reverse complement strand
CCAGGCGATCCGCGACATCGGCCGGATCTGTGGCGATCGGAGCGTGCCGCTGTATGTGGACTGTGAGGCCAGCGCGGGCTGGCTGCCCGTGGACGTCCGGGAATTTGGGGCTGCGCTGGTGAGTTTCTCGCCGCACCGCTTTTATGGCCCCAAAGGTGTCGGGGTCCTGTATCGGAATCGCCGGGCCCGACTGGTGTCCATTCTCCATGGAGGGGTGCAGGAAGGCGGACGACGCGCGGGAACGGAGAACGTGCCGGCCATCGTCGGGGGCGGGCTTGCCGCCGAGCTGTCCTTGGCCGAAATTCCTCGCCGCATCGCGCACACGGCAGCGCTACAGGCCCGCCTTTGGAGCGGACTTCAACGCCGGGTGCCGTATATTCGCCTGAACGGGCCGGAACCCGGACCGGGACGGATCTCGACCAATCTCAACCTGTCCACGGAATTCATCGAGGGCGAAGGCCAGTTGCTGCTGTGCGACCTCAACGGAATCGCCGTGGCCAGCGGATCCAGTTGCGTGAGCAAGTCCCTCAAGATTTCCCACGTGCTGTCCGCGATTGGTCTCGATCACGCCCTGGCCCAGGGAAACATCATCATGACCCTGGGCATGGCCAACACGGAGGAGGAGGTGGACTACACCATCGAGACCTTCGCCCGGATCGTCGAGAAGCTCCGCGCCATGTCGCCGATGTGGGATGAGTTCCAGCGCGGACTGATTGACTCCGTGATTGCCCCCACCGGCCGGGGCAAGTCCTTCTCACAGCATGCGGCGGATGTTTCCGGCAAGGCGGCGCATTGAGTCCGCGGGGGAGGAAGGCCCGCCGCCGCACATGAGTCTCGCCGCGGCGTTCCCGTTGGCTATGGTGCCCGTCTGCGCATGAGCGACCGACTCTTTTCCGACCTGGGGCTTTCCCCCGAACTGCTCAAGGCGGTGACGCGCCTGGGCTACGAGCAGGCCACACCCATCCAGTTCGAGTCCATCCCGCCGATCCTGGAGGGACTGGATGTCGTGGGGCAGTCGCAGACGGGTTCCGGCAAGACCGCTGCCTTCGGACTTCCGGCGCTCGACCGCCTGCAGCCCGAGATCCGCGAACCGCAGGTCCTGATCCTCTGTCCGACACGGGAGCTGGCGGTGCAGGTCAGCGAGGAGATTCACAAGCTCGCGTTCTTCAAGAAGGGGGTCCGGGCGCTGCCGGTCTATGGCGGACAGAGCTACGAGCGCCAGTTTGAGGGCCTCAAGGCGGGCGCCCAGATCATCATCGGCACGCCCGGCCGTCTCATGGATCACCTGGAGAGGGGCACCCTGCGGCTTGCCGGCATCCGGCTCGTCATCCTCGATGAAGCCGACGAGATGCTGAACATGGGGTTCCGCGACGACATCGAGTTCCTGCTCGGCAAGACACCGAAGGAGCGGCAGACCGTCCTTTTCTCCGCTACACTGCCACCCGCAATTTCCGAACTCATCCGGCGTCACACACGCTCTCCCCGCTGGGTGCGCATCGAGGCGCGGGCGCTGACCGTGCCCACCGTCGAACAGGTTTATTTCGAGGTGGACCGCCGGTGGAAGATCGAGGCGCTCATCCGCCTCATCGAGTTGCACGACGTGGGCCGTGCGATCGTGTTCTGCAACACCCAGCGGATGGTGGATGAATTGACCGGTCACCTGAATGCGAGCGGCTACCGGGCGGATGCACTCCATGGCGGCATGGCCCAGGCAGCACGCGATCGGGTCATGGCCCGCTTCCGGAAGGCCGCTTTGGACCTGCTGGTAGCCACCGACGTCGCCGCGCGCGGCATTGATGTGGAGGACATCGAGGTGGTTTTCAATTTCGACCTTCCCTACGACGCCGAGGACTACGTGCATCGCATCGGGCGCACCGGCCGTGCCGGTCGGAGCGGCATTGCCATCTCCTTTGTCTCGGGGCGTGAGGTGTTCGCCATCCGCCACATCGAGCGCTTCACCCGCCAGCGACTGCGACGGGGCGAGGTGCCGTCGCATGGCGAAATCGAGGAGGCCCGACTGCAGCAGTTGATGAAGCGGGTCCGTGCGACAATTGCCGCCGGTGACTTCCGGCATTACGACCACGTCATTGAGGCGCTGCTCGAGGAGGGGGTGGATTCCCTCGATCTGGCCAACGCGCTGCTCCATCAGTTGGCCCGCGGCCAGGAGGAGACTGCCGCCCGAGAGCAGCCCAGGCCTCATGCTCCTCCCGCGGGCGAACCGCAAGGAAAGACCTCGGAGTCCAGGCCGGCACGCCCATCATCCCCGTCCCGCCGCCTTCCCCCGCCCGAACGTCCGAACGTGGTGCCGGTTCCGGTCCCGCTGCCGGCACCTAAAGCCCCAGTACCCGTGGTCCGCCTCCCGAAACCCGCGTCCCGCGATGCGACTTCCCGAGTGGATTCGGTCCGCATTTGGATGAGCATTGGGGCATCCCACGGTGTGGGCGAACCGGAGATCCGGCAGTGCATTCAGGGAGAGACCGGGCTGGCTCCGGACATTGTGAATGCCGTGGATGTCCGGGAGCGCCACACCTTTCTCCAGGTCCTTCCCGAACACGCCGCGGCGCTCGTGTCTCGCCTGAAGCGTGCTCAATTGGGTGGCCGCCGCCTGAAAGTCAAACTGGCCTGAACCTCCTAGCGCTGCGCTCTCCCTGACTTCATGACTGACCAAGCCACCGTCCTCCAGGTTCTCCGATCCGTGAAATATCCCGGCTACAGCCGGGACATTGTCTCGTTCGGCATTGTGAAGGAAATCCAGGTGGACTCCACCGCCGTGGGAGTCCTCATCGAACTGACCACGCCAAACGCCTCGGTCGGCGAGGAGATCGCGGACGCCGCCCGGCGCGCACTCCGGGACCAGATCCCGGGACTCACCGACGCGCATGTCCAGGTACGAGTGCCACAGGGCTCCGGGTCTGGAGCCCCGGCCCCGGGTGGCGCAGGGTCCCGTGCGAAAGTAGCGGGCATTGAGCGGATCATCGCAGTCGCCTCGGGCAAGGGTGGCGTGGGCAAATCCACGTGTGCCGTCAACCTGGCCTGCGCCCTGCGGCACCTGGGCGGCCGGGTGGGCCTGATGGACGCCGACATCTATGGGCCCAGCGTTCCCCTGATGATGGGCCTTCAGGACAAGCCATTCGTCAACGACCGGGAACAGTTGATTCCACCGTACGCCCATGGCGTGAAGCTGATGAGCATGGGATTTCTCATTCCGGATGACCAACCGGTCATCTGGCGGGGCCCCATGATCCAGAAGACCATCCAGCAGTTCATCCATCAGGTCGAATGGGGGGCGCTGGACTACCTGCTGGTGGATCTGCCCCCCGGCACGGGCGACGCCCAGTTGTCCCTATGTCAGACGGTCCCCCTGGACGGCGGCGTAGTGGTCACAACACCCCAGGCCGCATCGGTAGGCGTGGTACGGAAGGGCATCGCGATGTTGGAGAAGGTGCAGGTACCCCTCCTGGGCATCATCGAAAACATGAGCGGCTTCGTGGCCCCTGACGGGTCGCGCGTGGACATTTTCGGGACCGGCGGCGGCCGCGCCGAGGCGGAACGCCGTGGGATTCCGCTCCTCGGCGAGATTCCCCTGATCCCGGGAATCCGGGAGGGAGGGGATCGCGGAATCCCGGTCGTGGTCGCCGATCCCACCGGGACTGCGGGTGCGGCCTTCATTGCCGCGGCGCAGCGGCTCCAAAGTCGGTTGGGATGACCAAGATTCGTCATGTCCCTAGCAGGGCCACCGCGGAAACAAGGTTTTGACCGCAGGAAGCAAACCCATAGGATTCCCAGCGTGATCCTCCAAAGCCGAATGCATTCGGGACCGGCCGCATGGGCGATGGCGATTGTCCTCCTGTGTCAAACCGACGCGGCTTGGGGCGGCGAAAAGGCCGCCATCTCAGTGCCGAGGAAGCCGACCACCGTCAATCCGGCAGCCACCCGTCCCGCTGAGACGTTCCGGCCGATGGATCCAGCCGGCGGCTCCGGAAGTGCAACCGATCCCGGAGCGCCTCCAATGCCCGTCGTGCCAAATGCTCCTGACCCCCGTACCCAGAAAGAAATGATGGAGCGCCTGGACAGGCAACGAAACTGGCTCCTGGAGGATCCGGAGCAGTTTGGGAAAAAGGATTCTGCCTCCCAGTGGCTGCCCAGCCTGGAGGAACAGGACTACACGACCAACCCACGGCGTCCGCAAACGGCCTTGGGGAGACGGCTGAGGGCGGACAATCAGGATTCCCGCTCCTCCACCGATTCCAAGAGTGATCGGTTTGAGAATCCATCGAGTTTTGCCGGCAATGCCACCGAAGACCCACTCTCTTCCGAGGCCGCAGGTGATTCCGGACGACGGTACGGTCTCAACCCATCATGGTCCTCGCCATCGGCGGCGGTGCAGGGCTCGCTGCTGGATCTGAATGGGGCGTTACCCGATCCCTCGCGTTTCCCCAGCGACCGCGCCTCCGACTTCGGGCGCCCAGGACGGGGGCTGGCATCCGGGCTCGATTCCTACAGCCGGGAACGGTTGGACCGCTACGATCGTGTGCTCTCAGGTGATGAGGGAATGGAGCGGTCCAGTTCCCTCGGGGACTGGACAGAACGCCTGAGGCAGAGGGAACTTCGGACGGAGGTCCTGATGCCGGCCATGCGAAATCCCGCTGCGGCACCTGCTGCGAGCGCACTCTCCGGCGAGGACCCGGGCGTTGCGGCAACTCCGCTGGCCCGGTCAGGGCTGGGGAATCCCGTCGGCGGCGTTGCTGCGGCAAACAACCCCTATCTACCACCCCTCAAGGCCGCCGAACCCTACGAGTCCCCGGCTGCAAAAATGCTCCGGACACCACCCGTGCAACCGCCCCGATTCCGGCCATGATCCGACTCCTGCCCCTGCTTCTCCTGGCTCTGACTGCCTGCGGAAACATGCTGTCCGCCGCTGAGGTACGCATCCGGAAAGTGCTGCCGCATCTGCTCGACGAGAAGGGAAGAATCTCGATCGCACCGGGCCTTTTCGACCGCGATGCATACCAACAGCAGTTGCGCCAAACGCCGGACCGTGTTTCGGGGATCCGGTTCGACATCCAATGGGCGGCACCCCGGACCCTGCGCGACTCCCTGACGCTGCGCCTGGAATTGCGGACCGCCCGGGGTGAACCGGGCAAGCCCCTGATCCTGCAGATGCCGGTCCGGGAACTCCGCCGGCGGGGCGGCTGGTCGGCACTGACCCTGAGCGCGGAGGACTATTCCCGTGCCGGCGAAGTGCTGGCGTGGCGTGCCGTCCTGCTGGAGGGGAAGCGGGAAGCGGCCGAGCAGCGATCGTTTCTATGGTAGTTCCGACCGACGGACTGCCACACCGCCCTCGCTGAGGATTGGAGCCGTCGCGGACCCGCCGTTGACCCTCCTGCCCGGCGATTATACCCTCCTCCGGCTCATGGAGGTTTTCTCCCAACGTGTTCCTGGACATCCCCCCCCACCGGCATCCCCGGATTGGGAGGAGGTCCTCGGTCCGGTTCGTGATTTCCTTTCCCGCGTCTCCAACCGCATGGAGGCACAGGTGGCCCAGTTTGAGCCGGAGATCGCGGACCATGCCCGGTATGCCCTTCAGAATCAGGGCAAGCAGCTCCGGCCAGCTTTGGTGGCACTGGCAGCCGGTACGGTGGGCGAGGTGACCGATGCGCACTGCACCATCGCCACCGTGGTTGAGATGGTTCATCTGGCGACGCTGGTCCACGATGACATCATGGATGGTGCCCGGGTGCGTCGCAATCGCCCAACCGTGGGCTCCCGCTGGGGCAACCACCTGGCGGTGCTGTTGGGTGACTGCCTGTTCGCCCATGCCATGAAGATCGCGGCAGCGCTCCCTGCCGACGACATCTTCCGTTCGCTGGCGGTGGCGGCCAGCGCGGTGTGCACAGGCGAAATCCTCCAGAGCAACCGCCGCCGGCGGTGGAATCTCCGGCGGGCGGATTACCTCCGCATGCTCGAACTCAAGACCGCCGAGCTCTTCGCGGTTGCTGCAGAACTGGGCGGACGGCATGCCGGAGGGTCTGCCGAGCAGCAGTCGGCACTGCGCCGCTATGGACTGGCAGTGGGTACCGCATATCAGATCTACGACGACTGCCTGGATCTTTTCGGCTCCGAGAACTCCGCCGGAAAATCCCTCGGCACCGATCTGGCGACCGGCAAGATCACCCTGCCCCTCATCCTGCTGCTGGAGCATGCGTCGGCTACCGATCGGACCGAGATCCTGGGATGGCTGGATCGCTGGGATGACTCTTATTCCGTGGGATTGCGGGCACTTTTGGAGCAGCACGGATGCCTGCCGGCGTCCAGCACCGTCATTGAGGGATTTCTGCACGAGGCGCATGAGTGCCTTGCCGAACTTCCCCGTTCGCCCGAACGGGCTGCCCTGGACGGACTGGCCCGTCTCATTGCGCAACAGACGGCCTTGCTAGCTCCGTAGGAACCGTTACCAATGAGCGGCGCATGGAATCCCAGCCCCCAGTGGCATCCGGTCTGACCACGGAGTCTCCGGAAGTCAGCGACCGCACCCTGGTGGCCCGGGCCCAACTGGGGAATGACGGTTCCTACGAGGAGTTGGTGAGGCGCTACCAGCAGCGGATCTATGGGCTGTGTTATCACCTGACCTCGAATCATGAGGATGCCACCGATCTTGCGCAGGACGCCTTTGTCAAGGCATGGCGGGCGATCCGATCGTTCAAGGGCGACTCCAGCTTTTACACCTGGATCTATCGCATCGCCTATAACAGCGTCCTCAATCACCTGAAGCAGCGGCGCTATCGGACGCCCCACCTCAGCCTGGATGACCTGGATTTCAATGCGGAACACAGCCCGGACCTGGTGGAACTCGTCTCCGAGAAAACCCCACGCCGTGAAGCGGGTCTCATCGAACTCCAGAAAAGGTTGAACGAGGCCATGCTGAAGCTGTCTCCTGAACATCGCGCCGTGGTGACATTGCATGATGTGCAGGGCATCGCCCACGACGAGATTGCCAGAATCATGGACTGCAACCCGGGAACGGTGCGCTCTCGACTTTTTTATGCACGCCAGCAGCTTCAGGCGTGGCTCTCCGACCTGTCTCCGTAATCATGGATTCCCCCTCCAGTGAGTTTCCGCAACTGACGCGACTGCTGCACCTCAAACGGTTTGAGGTTCCCCCTCCCGGTTTTCATCGGCGGTTCAGGGCCCGCGTCATGACCCGGATTGACATGGAACGCGAGTGGGAGGCACTGCCGTGGTGGCACCGGGCCTTGGCGACACTCACCCTCCGGCGCGGTCTGGCCATCGCCAATGGGGTGGCCCTTGCCGGGGTGGCCTTCCTCGGGGTTGCGACCTTCCATGTTGCCCACACCGTGTTGCACGAGGAGGATGAAGTGCACACCTACGCCGCGCTGCCCCTTCCCGGACTGCCTCCGGCCGAACCGAGGGATCACCTGATCATCGCCGACGCCTCTCATGCGGCGGGTGCCATTGGCACGGTGTCGTTCCCCCCCAGTGTTTTCGCGGCGAGCCTCTCGGAGGATGTTGGGGGGCGCCACCCGGAAGACGCATCGCCCGGCGCGGCAGCGCCTGCCTGGCTGTTTGATCCCCCATCACAGAGGGCGCGGAAGGCGATTCAGCCTAAGTTCATCCTGCCTGACGATCACGGAACGTCAGCCACCCGATAACTCGGGGCAGAAAGATTGCAGACGAATCCCGGGAGTCATCCCTTCTCGCCAAGGTCGGAACTGGACTCCAGCAGGGCCATTGATCAACCAGCCGGAACCAGCACCAGGGTGATCTTCTGCTCAGTCACCGGGATGTTCAGCCGCCCATTCTCAAGCAGGATCCCTTCCCTCACCTCTTCTTTGGCCCCCTTGAAGGTAAAGGTGTAGCGGTCGCCGTTCCTGATCCAGGTGCCTTCGGCACCGAGGTCCGAGGGCGTTCCCTTGGTGCCAGCCCCCATCACCTTGGCAACCGTGGCAGCAAACAATTCCGCCGGAGTCTGTGTGGGAGCGGCCGCAGGCGCGGCGGTTCCGCCCAACTGCGCAGCGCCGGGACGGAGTCCATACCGGGCTGCCAGGGAGGGATCCAGACGGGGAACAGCGGCAGCACCGGAGCCGTCGTCTGCCGCGGGTGCCGGGGCTGCGGGAAGCTCCGGAGGCGGAACACGCAGGACAAACCGGTTGTCCGGATACACGGTCATGGTGGCCTTGCTCAGGATGAGGTTCAACGCCATGCGGAGGTTCTTGAGATCGGCAAGGGCCATGTTGGCCCGCCGGCGGCGCGCATCGGTATTGATGGCCCCCATGTCGGTGCGCCAGCGCCCCAGCAAGCGCTCATCATCGAACTTCGGCGACTTCCCCGTTTCGAGGTAGGATTTGAGGTCCGCCAGGTCGAGTTTTTGCAGAACATCCTGCACGTCCGGGTTGGCCATCAGGCCCTGGGTCCTCGGGTGGTTGATCATCGCGGTGAATCCGGCCTGGTCCTGCAGCAATTTCAGGTAGTCGGTGTCGGTGAAAATCTCGGCGATTTCAGGGCGCTCAAAGAGGGCCAGGAACGGAGGATATTCCACCAGGCGATTGGTCAGCGCCGGATTGACGAAGATCAATCCCAGAAGGTCGGACACAGCGTTGAACTTTGCCGGAGTGCGATCCAGGGCTGCGAAGGTCTTGTCCCATCCGGTGGACGCCATCCCGCTGCGAAGCGAGTTCACCGTTCCAATGGGCGACGGTTCCGCGTCACCGGAAACCTGGGTGGTCAGGTAGCCCCTGGAATAGACGGGCTTGCCCATGGCGAGGAACACACAGACCCCAGTCAGCATGCCCACGAACAGGCCGATGGCCTTGTTGGTTTTTTCGAAAGCCTGCCGGGTGGGATCGTCCTCCCGATATTTGAAGTGCAGTTCGACCGGCCGGTGGGCGGCGAAGCCGATGCCGATGGAGGCCAACCAGACCAGCGCGAAGCCGATGACCGCCGGAAGGATCAGCAGCCAGGCCTGCTGGATCGTCCCGATCTTTGGCAGGATGGGTGCAATCCACCCACCCAGTGCGGGCGCCAGCGCGAGGCCAATGAGCGCCCCGAGAAAGCCGACACCGGCCCGGATGCCCCCCAACTGCGACCCAAGGGCGGCCAAGCCACCCACGACCACCAACGCCATCACCCAAATGAGCATGGACCCACACTAGGACGAACCCTTCCGTGGATGCACGCTGAAAAACGTCTGAGAATGCCCGAGCATGGCAGGCCACAGCCGGGATCCTCGACCAGCGGTGCGGGTCCAGGCTGCCGTGCTCACTTGCCGCCGGAATCCGGCGCCCCGTTCCAGCGGATCCGGAAATACTGTGCGGACTCCGGTGGGGTGGGGATGCGCGTTTCGAACCGCCGTACGGCCAGCACCACCGGATCCCCGGGGATCGGTGTCCACTCCGAAAGGTTGGCAGAGGACTCCATGGTGTATCCCCAGGGGGTTGGTGCCTGCCATTGCAGGATCAGCCACCCGTTGCCAGAGCCGTTCCGGGGTTCGACCGACCCTTCCGTCCGCAGAATGGCAGTAATCACCACCTGCCCTTCCGGCGGCAATCCGATCACCTCCGGGGGATTTCCGGTCATTGTGCTGCCGGCGTCCACCAGCGCGCCCACCCGGAGCGTGCCGGGGTTATCCAGCAGGCTGGCGGCGCCCAGGCCCAGGGTACCCGCCACCACCACCGTCCGGTTTGCCGCGCCAATCCGGAAGGATCCAGCCACATTCAGGTCACCGGGGAAGGTCAGATTCTGGTCCACGACAAGTTCCCCGCCGGGATCATTGCTGACAGGGAACTCACCCATCAGGACCATGCCGCCGCTGAACTGGACCTTCAGGGCGCCGAGCGGCAGCGCGGTTTCCAGTGCCAGCGTGGAACTGCTAATGGCCAGTGCGCCGCTGCCGCCCCACTGGTTCCCCTCCACAAGGCGGTGGGTGCCCCGGGTGATTTCCCATCGCGCCGGTTCTGCCACCAGTACCGACCCCGAGTGAATGCCGTCGCGCTGGAGCCGAAGCGTTCCCTCCCGGACTTGCACGACGCCCGAGTTCTCGAAGGGCACATCCACGTAGGACACCGTGGATGCCCCCCGCTTCTCAAGGGTTCCCAAATTGGCGAAGGACAAGGCCTTGACGCCGTCCCATTCTGCAAAGGGCACCGCTTCACCCCCGGTGAAGATAAAGGTGCCACGGTTCTCAAAGCGGGTGGGCACGTCCGTGTTGTTTCCCAGGAAGAGATTCCCGGCGAGGGTGAAGGTGGCTTGGTTGATGAACCGGCGCCCGTGACCGACAAATTTGTTTCCGGCGCCCGTGATCACCGAGGCGGAGGCGGCGACTTCAAACACGCCGTCACCGGTCATCCGACCGGCATTCCAGGCAAACTGATTGGTAACCACGACCGTGCCGGACCCAGTGACCACGCCATCACTCTGGCTGAACGACCCTAAAGTCTGCGGGGCATTGAACGCCACCGTGCCGCCCATCACGGTGATTGGCCCGCTCCAGGCCAGGGTACTGTCGAAGGTTGCGGACCCGGTGGTGAGGAAGAGGGCGCCGGCGCCGCTCAGCCGACTGCCCGCCGCGAACGCATGATCCCAGCCCTGAAGGCTCAAGACCCCATTGGTGCCGATGTTCAGCGCGCCCGAGTGGCCGGATCCCCGTTCCAGCCCCAAGCGCCCTTCGGTCACCAGTAGATTCCCCGAGTTAGCGAATGGTGCGATCAGCCGCGTCCCGTTGCCATCCGCGGGATTGAACGCAGTCGTGATTGTTCCAGCGTTCTCGACCTGCACGACACGGTTGTTATCGGAAGAGTTCCAATATACCCCGTTGGCCTCCTGAAATGACAGGGTGCCAAGATTCCGTATGCCGGCACCCGCGGTGTTCGGATTCCCAAGGTAGATCCAGTTTCCTGTCACCTCCAGGGTTGCGCGGTTGAGCAACACGCGTCCATCCACCAACTGCTTGACGGCGCCACCGGAAATGGTGGCCGCGGTTCCCGGCAGCAATTCGGTGATTGCGTTGCCCACTTGTCGCCCGTCCGTCCACTGGAAGGCACCGCTCACCTGCAGGTTGCCAGGGCCGGTCAGATCGCCGTTGGAGTGGACAAACCGGGCCACCGATTGGTCGCTGCCCAACTGGAGCGTGCCGCCGGCCAGTTGCAGGGTCCCATTCCCGGTCACCGGTCCCGTCAATACCCATTCCCCTCCGAACACAGACAGGATACCACCGGCATCGAGCGTCACAGCTCCCGACTGCGTTCCGCCCCCCTGAAATTGAAGGGTTCCGGCGAGCACTTGGACTGGTCCTGTGGACGAGAAGGGTGCCTCCATTCGGCTGACGCCAGCGCCGTTCTTGATGAGGAGGCCCTGATTTGCAAACCGCACGGGCCGCTGCGACGAGGAATTGCTCCACTCCAGGTCCGCCTCACCGTCGAAGGTCATCTGCCCAAGGTTCTCAACAGCGGCGCCGCCGATTGCGGTATTGGCCAGGAACAGCCGGCGGGCCTGAAGGACCAGCGTGGAGCGGTTGACCAGACGGCGTCCGTTGTTCAGGAAGAGATCCCGGTTGGGCAACCCCAGAGTTACCGTGGACGACGGCATCAATTCCGTCACCCCGGGCCCATGCCACTGCCCATCGGTCCATTCAAAGCCTCCCTCGATGGTCCAGCGGCCCGCCTGGGCCTCGACCACGCCGCCGGCTTGTCGGAAGACGCCCCGGCCCCCGATGAAGCTGTCGTTGGAGACCTCCAGCGTCCGATTGACGAGGAGCAGCGTCTGCGTTCCGGAACCCGCACCCACGATCAGGCGACGCACGGCCACGTCCAGGTCCACCGTGACCGTGTAAGTCCCGGGCTCCGTCAGGAACACGTCGTCGTCCGGGGTGGGGACACGGTTGGCACTCCAGTTACCGGGAGTGCTCCAATTGCCGCCGGCGGTATTGATCCACCGGAAGAGTCCCGGCGCGGACACGGTCAGTGTCACTGTTGCGGGGGCGCTGGGCCGCGTGCCATCGGAGATCCGGTAGGTGAACGAATCGACCCCGGTGAATCCGGCCCGGGCGACATAGGTGAACGTCCCGTCTCCGTTGCTGGTCAGTGTCCCATTCGACGGCTGGGTGAAATCGAGGAGCGTCACGACCGCGCCCTCGATGTCGAAATCATTGGTGAGCACATTGCCGATCGACTGCGGAAAGCCGGTCAGGGCCACACCTGAATCGTTTCCAGCAACCGGCGCATCGTCCGCCGTCACGGTGCGAACAAAGAGTTCGGCCTCCGCTGAGTCCACCTTGCCATCATTCACCTTGAAGGTGAATGAATCAATCCCGTTGAAGTTGGTGTTCGGCGTGTAGGTCAGATTGGGCGCCGAACCCGACAACGTGCCGTTGGCCGGTAACGTCAGCACGGCAAAACTGATCGTATCGCTATCCTGATCGCTGCCGGTCAGGGTGATGTTGACGGACGT
>JAFLEG010000035.1:0-1551 GCA_017302195.1 Verrucomicrobiota bacterium | reverse complement strand
TCTTCCTCCGGAACATAGACCAGGCGGCGGCCCGAATCCGCGACCCGGGGCACCTGGGCGGCAAAGGGTGGGGAAGTATTGACGGCGTGGGAAGGTGCGCGGGAGGCGACTCCCCCACCTGCGACTCCTTGGGATGCACCGCCGCTGCGATCACCGATCACGTTGCCCTGGGGTTCGTCGAGGGGCCACCAGGCAATCAATCCCGGCTCGGATCCGTTGAGCGGACGCCGGGCAAGCGAAGCAACCTCCTCCGGCCCCAGCGCGCGGTTCCACAGCCCGACGTCGTCCATCTCGCCGTGAAAGCGGTTTCTGGAACCACCCGGTTCCGAGATCGTGCCGCCGATGGCGGCCCCGGTGGCATCGGGCATCACCTCCGGCGCCGAGCCCGTTCCTGCCGGCTGTCCGTTGATGTAGAAGGTGCGCACCAAGCCGTCCGAGGTGACGGCCACATGCTGCCACTCTCCGAGAGTCACGGCGCGTTCGCTTGTGATCTGGCTCGCGTCGTTGACCCAACTGTCCAGCCGCCCGGTGCCGGTCTGGAGGCCCAGCGAAAGGCGCCAGTGGCCCTCGGAATAGATCACCGGATAGGTGTTGTTCACCGACATTGGGCGGATCCACGCCGCGATCGTCCAGCGCGTGCCGGCCGAGAGGTTCCCCGCGGGATTTTCAGCGATCACGATCAGATCGTCCGTACCATCGAAGGAACGGGCGCGCCCTCCGCCCAGCGGTGCGGCGGGGGTGGTGCCGTCGGCCGTGTCGAACAGGCTGCCATGACGGGGAAGCGAGGTGACCCGGGCGGAGAGCGTGTCGCCATCCGCGTCGGTGCCCGCCAGCGACACCGGGATCGCCGTGTCTTCTGCGGTGACATAAACCGCGTCGAAGGGTGCGTGGCCCGGGACCTGATCCGGCGCCTGATCCAACTGACGGTTGCCCGGCAGTGCAGGGTGTCCACCCGCCACCTGGTTCGGCAGTTCCTGCGCCGATGCATCGAAGTTCCAGGCGGCCACCAGGCCCGGTTCGAGTCCGGTCGGCCGGACAAACCGTCCGTCGGCAATCTGTGCCGGGGTGCGCACCTGGTTCCAGATGCGCAGGTCGTCCAGTTCTCCGTCGAATGCTTCATTCCGATCAAATCCTCCGACCAGATTGTCCTGATCCTGTCCGGCCACCAGGTATCCCCCCTGCCGGAAACCCTCCCCCGGCCGGATCACCACTTCGGCCGCCAGGGCGCCGTCCAGGTACACCCGGGTCATGCCATCGGCCACGGAGCGTGCAATGGCCACATGCCGCCAGGTGCCGCTGACCGCGCCAACCCGGGCCGGCACTGAACTGCCGAGCACGTGAATCTGGAAGCTCCGGCAGTCGTAGATGAGGAACTCGTTGTCCTGCCCCGGGATCGCGTAGGAGAGCATGGAGCCGCGGTTCACGACGTTGGTGGACCGCATCCAGAACTCCACGGTGAGGTCTCCGGCAGGGAACGGCGTGGCGGGATCCCCCAGCAGCACGAAGTCATTGAGGCCGTTGAATCGCAGCGCCGAGGCGGCCGGATGGGCC
>JAFLEG010000348.1 GCA_017302195.1 Verrucomicrobiota bacterium | reverse complement strand
AGAGGACTGCGGGGTGCGTTTCGTGGTGGAAGCAGGAAAGGCCTTGGGGAGTGGTGGAGAAGTCGGCTTGGAAGGCAGGGGTAGAGTGCGGATTTGGTGCGGGAGTGGAAAATCGTGTGGTTATGAGGGCTTGGGGGCGCGGCGGAGGGTCCGGGCGGCTGGGGCCGATGGCCGAGGACGCACGTGGTGGAGTTCGTCCCGGCTCAGGAGTTCCCAGTGAACTTCTTCGCCGGGTTCGAGGCCGATGGCGGCGGCCAGGGCGAGGGGGAGGTTGATGTAGAGGGTGTCCCTTCGGCAAGCGTGCGGGACGGGTCCGCCGGTGTGGTGCAAGCTGAGGGGCGATGACAGCGGGCACGAAGTTCTCGTCGACGGACCTGGGGGTCCTGCAGCAGCAACTGGCGGAGTGGCGCCAATGGGGTTACAGCCGAAGTTTGACTCCGTAGAACGGAGTGATGCCTTCCTAAACGTAAGCGTCACGCGGAGCACCACTGTCCGAGGAGGGGTTGGAGGCGGTAGAGTCGGAGGATGTCTTCAACACAGGAGGACTTGCGGATTCTGAAGGTGGACTCACGTGGGCGGGTGCGGATGCCCCCGGAGAAGCAGGAGCGGATCCTGGATGAGTTCGAGCGCAGCGGGATGAGTGGGATCGCTTTTGCTGGGCTTATTGGTGTGAAGTACCCGACGTTTGCCAGCTGGCGACGACGCCGGGATCGTTCCCGGCCGCGTCGTATGCGGACTGGGAGAGGTCGAGAGGGTTCGATCCGATTCGTAGAAGCGCAACCGGCGGAGTCCTCAATGGCGTTGGAAGTCGAACTGCCGGGTGCGGCTCGGCTCCGGATCGTGGATCGGAGTCAGATTCCCCTGGTGGTCGAACTTCTCCGAGGGCTGGTGGCATGTTGAGTTTCAGCGGTGGGCTGAGGGTCTTCGTGGCGATTGATCCCTGCGATATGCGCAAGGGGTTCAACGGCCTTTACGCCCTGGTCACCGAGCGGTTCGGTGAGGAACCGCGGAACGGCGCCCTGTTTGTGTTTACCAATCGGCGGCATAACCGGCTCAAGATCCTCTTCTGGGATCGGACGGGCCTCTGGGTTTGCACCAAACGACTTGAGGATGGGAGCTTCTCCTGGCCACAAGCAACAGAGCCCGGACAGTTGAAGATCTCCCTGACGCCGGAGGCGCTGACGATGCTCACCGACGGAGTGGATCTGCGCGGAGCCAAACTGCGTCCGTGGTATCAGTGCGAGTGACGCCACGGGGTTGCGCCAACCAGTCCTCACTCAGTTTCTGGCCCTGCACATGCTGTGATTTTGGCGTCGATGATGACGCCGCGTGAAGCCGAACTGACCCGCCAACTGGATGCTGCGGTGTCGGTTCTGGAGGTTTCGCGACGAGAGAACGAACTGCTCCGTCGGAAGATTGACCTGTTGGTTCGCCGGGTCTTCGGGAGCTCGAGCGAGCAGCTCCCGGCCAACCAACTGGAGTTGCTGTTCGCACAGGCCGAGCTTCAGGCGCCGCAGCCTGAACCGGTGACACCCCCTGCGTCCTCGCCAAGGAGTGCGGCAGTTCGTCGGGCACGCAAGGAGCGCATTCCGGCACATCTGCCGGTGGTTGAAGAAGTGCTCGAACCGGAGCCCGTGCTGGCGGACCCCTCGCAGTGGCGTCGGATCGGGCAGGAAGTCAGCGAGCAGCTCGATTATGAGCCGGGCCGGTTCTTTCGCCGCCGCCTGGTGCGTCCCAAGTATGTCCGCAGGGTGGATAAGGATGCGGCGCCGGTCATTGCGGCCCTGCCGGAGCGCCTTCAGGAACGGAGCCTTCCGGCGGCCGGACTTCTGGCCCACGTGCCGGTCAGCAAGTCCTGCGATCATCTCCCTCTGTATCGACAGGAACGGATCTTCCGAAGCTGTCACGGCGTGGAGTTGCCCCGGCAAACACTGGCTCGATGGATCGAGTTGGCCGCGGAGTGGTTGAAGCCCATTTACGATCAAATCCGGACCGGCGTGCTGGCCGGGGGATACCTCCAAGTGGACGAAACTCCCATCGAGTATCTGGATCCTGGGAGGGGGCGGACCGGCCAGGGGTATTTGTTGACCTGCGCCATGCCAGGAGGAGATGTGCTCTTTCACTGGGAGACCAGCCGTGCCGCCGACTGCCTGGGCAAGGTGTTGCCGGCTGACTTTTCGGGGACCCTTCAATGTGACGGATATGCCGCCTACGCCACCTTCGCCCGAAAGCATCCTCATCCGGTGACTCTGGCCGGCTGCTGGGCGCATGCGCGGCGCAAGTTCCACGAAGCCCGGGAAGAGTCCCCGAGGATCAGCGGATGGTTCCTGCGTCAAATCCAGTTGCTCTATCAGGTGGAGTCCTGGCTTCGGGACCAGAGCGCCGGCCCGAAGCTGCGAGCGGCCGTTCGCACGGCCCACAGCCGGATGATCGTAGAACGGATCTGGCGATCCCTGGACCGGATCCGATCGCGGCTGCTTCCCAAATCCCTCCTCGGCCAGGCCAACACGTACACTCTCGGCCAGAGGCAGGGGTTGGAGGTCTTCCTGAATGACGGTCGGGTGGAGATCGACAACAACACCGTGGAGAACGCGATCCGACCGACGGCGGTGGGAAAGAAAAACTGGTTGTTCGTGGGAGATGCCGGAGCCGGGCAGCGCGGCGCTGTGATCTACACCATCATCGAGAGTTGCCGGAAGCGGGGAATCGATCCACTGGCCTACCTGCGGGAAGTCCTCAACCAACTCCCATCGATGACCACCAGATCCCCAACCGCACGCCACCGGCCTGGCGTAAGGCTCGCTTCCAACGCGCTGCATAAGCGTCATAATGCAAAACCTATGACACTGATGCACCCCGCAACGGGGTGCTCCGCGTGACGCTTACTCCTAAACGGCGCCACCATCTTGCCCGTTGACGCCGAGGCCGCCTAGCGGGCCGGAGTCTATGTGCCGACATGGAAGCCCAGCACCTCGGCATCGCTCTGGCGGATTTCCAGACTGCCGCCACCGCACTGGCCTGCGGTCTGAACCTGGGGCCAGCAAGGATGGCGACCTCAGCCGTGTTCCAGACACATAGTCGTCGATTGGCGAGATGTTTGGTGAGAGGACCTGCAAACGTGCATCCGGTGCACCTAGGAGAAGTCACATGGGCCGGGGAGGTTCTTGGAGCGCCTCAACCTCTCGCTGCCTTACAAGCCTGATCGCCGAAATCGGTGTAGTTGGACTTCCGAATTACAGCCCGATTTCTTGCCGACAATTGCCGACACAATTCCTTCGCAAACGTGCGTCTTTCTTCCTTCCAGGCTGTCAGACATTCAGCAGCGAAACGTACGTTTCAATGAATGTTTGCAGGGTTTCGACGCACTGTTGCGACGAAACGCGAAGGCGCCTCGACTGGTTTCGAGTCCCGCCATCGGCACCACCGTTCCTGAAGGCAGGTCGTCGGGCGTCCCACGGTTCGCGCAATTCATGCGCTCCGCCGCTCGCCTCCGCGGTTGTGGCTTGCCACGGTTCCGGGGTGTCCGGTGACGCGTCCAGAACTTCCCCCGCCTTTGCGACCACCCGCTGGACATTGGTCCTCGCGGCGGGCGACGAGGCGTCCTCCGATGGACGCGAGGCGCTCGAGCAGCTCTGTCGCGGGTATTGGTTTCCGCTCTACGCCTACATCCGGCGGCGGGGCCACGATCCCCACACCGCCCAGGATCTGACGCAGGGGTTTTTCGCCCGGCTGCTGGAGCGGAACGACCTGGGGCGGATCACCCGGGAGGGCGGACGGTTCCGCTCCTTCCTGCTCACGGCGCTGAATCACTTTCTGGTGAACGAGCATGAGCGGGCGACGGCGCAGAAACGCGGCAGGGGCCATCCGGTGGTCTCGCTGGATGACGATCAGGCCGAGGACCGGTATCGCAGGGAGCCGTCGCATGCCGAATCCCCCGACCGCCTTTTCGAACGTCAATGGGCAATGGCCCTGATGGAGGAGGCCATGAACCGCCTCACTGCCGAACAGGCCGGGGGCGCCACCTACCCGGCGCTGCGCCCGTTTCTCAGCCGCGAACCGGTCGCCGGCGAATACGCCGCCCTGGCGGCCCGGCTCGGCCTCGCTCCCGGCACCCTGGCGGTGCAGGTCCACCGACTGCGGGAACGCTACCGGCAACTGGTACGATCCGCGGTGGCGGACACCGTGGAGAGCCCGCTGGAAGTGGACGCCGAGATGCGCCATCTCCTGGCGGCGCTGGGGGCCGCGTAATCTGGGCGGCTGGATCCTGCGGTACCCTCCCGATGCCCCCTTCTGATCCCTGCCCCCGCTGCGGTTCGGCTCCGGCGGCCGGCGCCCTGGAAGGCCAGTGCCCGCGCTGCCTCGGGTTGCTGGCCTTTGGGGTGCCATTGGCGCCGGCGGATGAGGTCCTGCACCGGTCGAGTCAGTACGAGTTCCTCCGGGAGATCGGGCGGGGCGGCATGGGGGTGGTGTACGAGGCGCGCCAGCCCCGGCTGAACCGCCGGGTCGCGGTGAAGATGCTGCTCGCCGGGGCCTGGGCCCGGCCGGACTTCAAGCCCCGCTTCCGCGCCGAAGCCGCGGCCGTGGCGCGCCTCCGACACCCGGGCATCGTGACCATCCATGAGGTGGGCGAACTCGACGGGCAGCCGTTCCTCGCCATGGAACTGGTCGAGGGCCCGAGCCTGGCGGAGCTGGTCCGGCACCAGCCCCTGCCTCCCCGGCGGGCCGCCCGCTATGTCCGGCTCATCGCCGACGCCATCGCCCATGCGCACGGCGCCGGCGTCCTCCACCGCGACCTCAAGCCCGCCAATGTGCTTCTGGATGCCCAGGACCAGCCGCGCGTCACCGACTTCGGGCTGGCCAAGCAGTTGGATTCGGAGGTGGGGCTCACCCGCCCGGGTGAAATCATGGGGTCCCCCGCCTACCTGCCCCCGGAACAGCTCTCCGGCGGGACGATGGGGCCGTCCGGGGACGTGTACTCGCTGGGCGCGATCCTCTATGAACTGCTCACCGCCCGGCCGCCTTTCGTTGCCGACACCGTGGCCTCCACGCTCCGGCAGGTGCTGCATGACGAGCCCGTATCGCCGCGCCTGCTCAACGCGGCCGTTCCCCGGGACCTGGATACCCTGTGCCTGAAATGCCTGCACAAGGAACCGCATCGGCGCTACGCCACCGCCGCCGGTCTGGCCGCCGATCTGGCGCGGTTTGAGGCGGGAGAACCGATTCAGGCACGACCGGTTTCCCGTTCCGAGCGCGGCCTGCTTTGGTGCCGGCGCAATCCAGCCCTCGCGCTGGTCTCGGCGGCGCTGGCGGTGGCATTGGTCGTGGGCTCGATCAGCGTGCTCGTGCAATGGCGTCGGGCCGAGGCCAGTCGGGGCGAGATGTCCCGCAATCTCTACGCGGCCGACGTGGCGGCCGCCTCGACGGCCCTGAACGAGGGCAATCTGGGACGGGCCCGCGATCTGCTGCTCGGTCACCATCGCCCGGGAGAAGGCGACCCGCGCGAATTCACCCACCGCCTGCTGTGGGAGCGCTGCCAGGGCGCTCATCTGGCCACCCT
>JAFLEG010000347.1 GCA_017302195.1 Verrucomicrobiota bacterium | reverse complement strand
CGCGTCCCTCAGCGGTCCTCGCCCGATGGCGGCGTGACCTCGCCGACTGGCGGCGGCGCCTGCCCCGGGCGGCCGCCCAGGATCTCGGGATCCGGCGGCCCCGGGTGGCGCGTCTGGCCGCCGGTCTGCGCATGCTGTCCCCGGAGCAGGTGCTGCAACGGGGCTACTCCATCACCCTCGACGCCGCAACCGGCACGGTGGTGCGGTCACCATCGGAGGTGGGGCCGGGCCGTCGGCTTCAGACCCGGGTTCGCGATGGCGAGATTGGATCGGTGGTCTCCGAGCCCCCGCCCGCGGTGCGGTAGCGTCCGCGGATTGCGGTTCCCGAATGCCGGGAACGGCTCCGGCCGTTTCCCCAACGTTCCGGTGGCCGTGTCGCGTGGCTACCGAGCCCGGGCATTACTTCCCGGCCGCCACCAGGGTGACCGCCACCGTGGAGGGATGCCCCTGGGTCAGCACCGGGAATGCGGTGTCGGTGACCAGCACCAACGCATCCCCGCAGGTGATGCGGGCTGCCACCACATAGCGGTGCGAGGGGTCCACCTGCAGCGGATCATAATGCAGGGTGAAGGGGATGGGCGCCGACTCGCGGGGACTGATCCGTTCCAGGGCCAGTGTGAATGCGGGCGCGTCCGCCCTGGACACATCATTGAGCCGCACCTCGATGGTGCAGCCCGGGGTGACCACCACCTGGTCATAGTTGAGGGTGCCGGTAATGGCCAGCCGGGGCGGAGGCGGCTTGGAGTGGCATCCGGCCAGGAGCAGGACGGACAGGGTGAGGAGGGCGGTGGGGAGAGGGAGGGTGCGCATGGGAAACGGAAATCAGGGGATCCCGGATGGAGCCTCAGGGGGCGATGGCCAACTGGATCTTTTCGTAGATCTGGTGGGCCAGTTCCGAATTGCCAAAGGTGCTGATGCGGATCTTGAGCTCGGTTTTGGTGGCCGAGAGCGGGCGCATCTTTACCGAGACCTTCTGCAGGTCGGTGGTGCGTCCCTCAATCAAGGCTGCGGTCGCGCCGCCCTGGGCGTCGAGTTCCACGATGTCGAGGGCATTGAGCGCGGCGCGGCTGGCGCGCCACAACTGGTTCATGGGCACATCCTCGACCGCGCGCAGGCTGCCGCCCGAATACTCCATGCCGGCGGGCGAGGAGGCCGTGCGGGGCGTCGAGCATCCCGAAACCGCCGCCGCACCAATCAGGCCTCCGGCAAGGATGGCTCCCAGTCTCCAGCCCACGCGTCGCTTCATGACGGCGGAAGGAATATCCCGGCACGGGGCGGACGCCAAGCGTTGGAAATGCGATCCATCCCGTTGCAGTTCCGGCTTCTCAGGACGGGCGGCATGCCTAGGCTCTCGCGCGCATGACGCCCCTGCTCCGGCCCGCCCCGAGCGCCCGCACCCGCCTGCTGGCGGTGTTCGGCGCTCCGGTGCGGCATTCCGCCTCGCCGGCCATGCACAATGCCGCCCTGCAGGAACTCGGTCTCGACTGGGCGTATGTGGCGTGTCCGGTCGCCCCGGCGGACCTCGCAGCCGCCCTGGAGGGCGCCCGCCGGATGGGATTTGCCGGGGTCAACCTGACGGTGCCGCACAAGCAGCTCGCGGTGCCCATGATGGACGCCCTGGATGCCTCCGCCGCGACCTATGGCGCGGTGAACACCGTGGTTTTCGAGGCCGAGGATGCGGAGGGACTGTGGCGTCCGGTCGGCCAGATCCGGGAGCCGTCGGGTCCGGTGCGGACCCGTGGATACAACACCGACGCGGAGGCGCTGGTACGTTCCGTGAGCGAGGAACTGGCCCTGGAACTCCGGGCAGCCCGGGTGCTCCTGCTGGGCGCCGGCGGTGCGGCCCGGGCGGCGGCCCTGCGGTTGGCGGATGAGGGCGTGGGAGCCCTGTGGCTGGTCAACCGGACCGAGGACAAGGCGCGGGCCCTCGCCGGGGAGATCGAGGCCGGCTCCCCGGTAACCGGGGGGCACGTGGGGTATCCGGGGGGCGATGTGGAATTGATCCTGAATGCCACCTCCCTGGGGCTGCGGGCCGAGGATCCCATGCCGCTGGATGCCACCGCCTATGCGCTGGGCCGCGCCGACGGGGTGTACGACATGGTGTACCGGCCCGCGGAAACCCCGCTGCTCCGCGCCGCGCGGGCCGCCGGGTGCCGCACCGCCAACGGGCTGGGCATGCTGCTGTATCAGGGGGCGGCGGCCCTGGAACTGTGGACCGGCCGGCCGGCGCCGCTGGCGACCATGCGACGGGCCCTGGAGTCCGAGGTGTACGGAGCGGCGACATGACCGACCGCTACCTGGGATTGCCCCTGGAGTACTGGCAGCCGGAGTTCCTGGGCGTGCCGCAGCCGCTCTGGATCTTCGCCTTCACCGCGCTCGGGCTGATTGTCGGCAGCTTCCTGAACGTGGTCATTCACCGCCTGCCCGCCGGGGCCAGCGTGGTGACCCCGCCATCCCATTGCCCGCACTGCCAGACCCGCATTCCGCTGCGCTTCAACCTGCCGGTGATCTCCTGGCTGGCCCTGCGCGGACGCTGCGCCTTCTGCCATGCCGCCATTCCGGTGCGGTATCTGCTGGTGGAGGTGCTGACCGGCGCGCTGTTTCTCGCCAACTGGCTGGTCTTCGGACACGACCAGCCCTGGATGGCGGTGGCGCTGTGCGTGCTGTTTGCCGGGTTCATCGCGGCGACGTTCATTGATCTCGAACACCTCATCATCCCCGACGAGATCACCCTGGGCGGCGCGGCGGCGGGGTTTCTGTTGTCGGCGGCGGTGCCCGCGCTGCAGGGGGCGTCGGACCCCATGACCGCCATGAAGCGGAGCGCGCTGGGCATGGCGGCCGGCGCGGGGCTGGTGTACGCGGTGCTGCGCCTGGGCAAGCTGGCCTTCGGACGCCACCGCATGACCCTGCCGGAGGGTTCCGAGGTCCTGTTCCTGGAATCAGGGCTGGTCCTGCCGTCGGGCGAGATGCCGTACGGCGAGATCTTCTACCGGCCGAGCGATGCGGTGCGGCTCCACGCCCGGCGGGTGGAGCTTGCCGACCGATGCTACCGGGATTGTGAGGTGGAGGTGCTGCTGGCGGCCCATCCGGCGGTGCTGCGCATCGGGGGGGAGGAATTCCGGGCCGAGGAGGAGCCCTACCTGCGGGTGGAAACCCGCCGGATCGAACTGCCGCGCGAGGCGATGGGACTGGGCGACGTCAAGTTCATGGCGGCCATCGGGGCCTTCCTGGGATGGCAGGCCGCGGTCTTCTCGCTCTTCGCCAGCGCCATCCTGGGGACGGTCGTCGCCGTGCTGCTCATTGCCACCGGACGGCAGACGCTGTCCGGACGGCTGGGCTACGGACCCTACATTGCCGCCGCGGCGATGATCTGGGTGTATGGCGGGAACGAGTTCGCCCGACGGTGGCTGGGGCTGTGATGGGAAGGATGAAGGTTGAAGGATGAGGGATGAAGTAAGGGCGCCGTAGGAGGCGAGGTGACTCTAACTTCCTCCCCGCTGCGTGCGGCTCTCGCCCGGAGCCAGGGCATGGCCCCCAGCGCGGGTAGAGTTTGAGCCTCCGCACGTCGGCTCCTACCCCCGGGGAGGGTGAACCTCCGGTAAGCCGTGCGCTTGTGGAGGCGCCACCACGTCGTTCGTCGTGGCGTGCACGGTTCGGAAGGTGCCTCGCCCCACGTTGGGGATGAAGGATGAATCCGGCACCCTCCCGCCGTGCTAGGCCTCCGGAGGCTGCGAGGGCGCCCCGCCGCGGAGGACGGAGAGCACCGCAACTTCGGGACGCAGGTAGCGGGCGGCCACCGTGCGGACATTCTCCAGCGTCACCGCGGAATACCGGGCGTCATCCCCGTCCCCGTGGTCGAAGCCGAGGCCGTACAGTTCATCCAGCGCCGCGGTGAGGGCGGTCTGTCCCAGATCCTGGCGGGAGATCTTCCGCTGGCCGATGACCTTGGCCTTGGCCCGGTCCAGTTCCTCGGAGGTGAGCCCATCGCGGACCAGCGCGGCGGCCTGGGCTCGCAGTTCCTCCTCCACCCGTTCACACTGTTCCGGGGCCGTGCCGCAGTAGAAGGCGAAGTATCCCGGCGTGCGCCCGACGAAGTGCGAGGCGCCGACGTAGTACGCCAGTCCCAGTTCGTCGCGAATCCTCATGAAGAGGCGGCTGCCGAGGTCGGAGCAGGCTTCCTGCAGGAGCTCGAGGGGGTAGCGATCGGGTGACGACAGCGTGGTTCCGGGGAATCCGAGCGCGATCACCGCCTGCTCCTTGTCCCGGGATGCCTCGGTGCGGGACGGACCCGGCGTTCCGGAGGGTTCCGCAGGCGCGGGCATCGCATCCCCGGCCGGCCAGTCGCCGAATGCCGCCTCGACCGAACCGCGGACCGCCTCCGCATGCACGTCGCCGAAGATCGCCAGCACCGTGTTCCCCGGCGTGACCGACCGGCGGTAATGGTGGCGGAGGTCCGCGATGCCCAGACGGGAGACGCTGGCTTCGGAGCCGACCACGTCGAGCCCGTATCCCTGGCCACCGAACAGGCTGCGCCGGAGCGCCTGGAAGGCCGAGGCCAGAAGTTGGTCCCGCTGGCCGCGGATCGCGGCCAACTGGGTGGTCCGTTCCCGCTCGAACGGGCCCTCGGGAAACGCCGGCTCGCGGAGCACCTCGGACACCATCTGCAGGCCGGTTTCGAAATCGTCGCGCAGCACCTCCGCGCTGAGTCCGAAGCTGTGGTTGCCTGAAAACGGGTCGAGGCTGCCGCCCAGGCTCTCGATCTCCGTGGCCAGTTGTTCGGCGGTCCGCCGGGTGGTGCCCTTGACCAGCAGCTTGCTCATCAGGGCCGTCACCCCGGAGTCCGCGGGCGTCTCGGACAGCACGCCGCCGCCCAGCGCGGCGCGAAACTCCACGAACGGCAGGCGATGGTCCTCCTTCACCAGCAGCCGCAGCCCGTTGGCGAGGGTGAACTTGTGCACCGGATGATCCGTTCCCGCCGCCGCCACGATCTCCGTGGCCGGCGCGGCGCCCCGCGGCAGCAGCGCCACGGTGGTGCGGTTGGTGTCGGCGAGGTACTCCTGCGCCACCCGGCGCAGGTCCTCCGGCGTCAGCCGCGAGACTGCCGCCAGATACCGCTCGCTGAATCCGAGGTCGGTGGCGAGGATCCAGTTGGCGCCGAGGTCCATCGCCTGGCCCTCCATGGTCTTGCGCGTGGACAGCATGCCGGCGGTGAACTGCTTGACCGCCTTGGCGAGCTCCGCCGCCGATACCAGCTCGGTCTTCATGCGGTCCACCTCGGCCAGGATGGCGTCCCGCGAGGCGGCGAACTTGTCGCCGTCGCACACGCCGCTGACGCCAAACAGCCCTTCGAGTCCGGGGGAGTAGATCCAGGCGCTCACGGAGTGAGCGAGGCCGGCCTGCTCGTGGACGGTGCGGTAGAGGCGCGAGCTGCGTCCGCTGCCGAGCAGCGTGGAGAGCACGTCCAGCGCGGCGATTTCGGGATGCCGCGGATCCGGGATGTGCCACGCCATGTGGAAGTGCCCCAGTTCGATGGGCGCCTCCTCCAGGACCTCCCGGGGCGCCGTCTG
>JAFLEG010000346.1 GCA_017302195.1 Verrucomicrobiota bacterium | reverse complement strand
CCGTCGCGTAGGCGGGAAATGCCGGCATCCGGGCGTCCAGCCACGGACGCGGCTTCCACGTCTCCCCGCCGCCGATGAACGTCGCGGCCCACTCGGGCTTGAGCTTGCCGCGCATCAGCTCCCAGTGCGGCACCCCCTCGATCTTGTTGTGGCATTCCGCGCACTGAAGATGGCGGGACTGGCGCTCCAGAAAGTCGGCGTCCGTGCTCCGTCCCAGCGAGGCGCGGTCCGTGGACGCCCAGGCGCGGAGCGCGGAGCGTTGCTCGCCTGTGAAGGCATACACCGGCGCTTTGGATCCCTCAGCCGGTGCATCCGCGAGGCAACCGGTGGACCAGCGATCCGCCGCCAGGTCCGCCATCGCCTTCGCCTGAAACTCATTCTTCACGCCGTCCAGCGCATGACAGTTGAGGCAGCCCGAGGTGGCCACCAGGGCACGTCCCCTGGAGACCAGCGCTTCATCAGCGGCCGCCGCCGGGGCGTCCGCGGGATCGGCGACGGACTCCAGATAGGCCGCCAGATCCCCGGCCTCCGCGGCACTCAGCTTGAAGTTGGGCATGCGGATCCAGGCGAAGTGCTCCTCCGGCTTCTGCAGGAAGGCGGCCAGGGCGCCTGGGGTGAACTTGGCGCGCACCTGTTTCTGGGAGATCTGACCCGGATGCGTCTCCCCGCCCTCGGGAGACACATGGCAGGCCACGCAGTGCAGCTTCTCAAAGAGGGCCTTGCCCGTTTCGGCGTCGCCCGCGGCGGCGGCGGGCGGTGCCGCACCCTGGAGGGAGCCGAGGAAGGCGGCAACGGCCTTGGACTGGACTTCGGCGTCCGGGCCATGGAACACCTTCGGCATGGGCGTTCCTGGACGCAGGGCGGCGGGGTCGGCAATCCACCGGGCCATCCACGCCGCCTGCCGCCGGCTCCCGATGCCGTTGAAGGACGGGGCATCCAGGGACAACTCCGGCGCGGCCATGTCCTTTGGGGCCGCATGGCAGCGGACGCAGCGGGAGTCATAGACCAGGTCTCGGCCCTCCCGCACCGCGGTGGCCGCGGCCAGCGCGGCGTTGGTTGCCGGGGTGAGCGCGGCGAGCGGGATCGGATTCAGCGGCGTTTCCGAATTGGTCCAGTACAGCCGCATCATGGCGTCTCCCCGGGCCGGCGCCGTGTACTCCACCACGAACGGATTGGGGCCCTTGTTCAGGCGCACGTTGCGTCCAGCAACAATTTGGTTGGTTTCCCCCGAGGCCTCCAGCGCCAGCGTGCCGTTGACCGTCAGCTTCATCGCCCCGGAGAATGCGGCGGCAAATCCGTATTCGGCGCGCAGGTCGGCGGTGATGGCGCCTTCCCAGCGCGCCGTGAACGGGCCGGGAGCCACGAAGGGCGTCGGTGGCTGGCCCTCGGCGACGTACAACCAGACATTGGGGACCACCGACACGTCCGTCGCCCCGCCGCGGGTGATGGATTGCAGCACGCCCTGGCCGGCGTCCGAAGCCGCCAGCGTTCCGGACACCGCCATCAGGCCCAGGCGGAATACCTTCCACCCATGGAGAAATGAACTTGAGAAGGGACGCATGAAAAGGAGCCCGGGGCGCTCTCGGCACCGGACACCGTCACGTTATGAGCGTCCCCCTGAAGGTCAACTCTCCGGGGACCCTTGGAGTGCGAGCGGCGGAGCGAAGCGCAGACGCCGCTTTGCAGCGGCGCGCCGGCCTCGAGCCGGGCATTCATTCCCGTCCCCGCGCGCCGTTCGCGTCCCACGCCAAAGCGGTGGCAAGCCACCGCAGTCCCAAATGTGCCGTCCCCTTCGCTCAACGCGAGTCCCGCGAGGCGTCGCCGCGGAGGCCCAGAATCGCCGGGACGTCAATCTCGGTCCAATAGGGTCCCTGACCGCGCCCCTCCCGACCTTCATTGCCGCGGCGCGAGGCCAGCTCGAAGGCGCCGGAATAGATGCGTCCGTCGAACTCGATCCGGACCTCGCCGCCGGGACCGCCCGGGGCATTCCCGGCAAAGTGATTGATCCGCGCCTGGACGCGGTCCACGTCCACCGGGGACTCGAATTCGATGAACTCGTACTCGCGGTCGGGCGAGGACCGGTGGTCCTTGAAGTAGTAGCCCTCGGGGCTGCGCGCATGCTCGAAGTACAGGGTCTGGGACCCGTCCTTCGGACGCGCATACAGGTCCAGGTCCAGGTCGCCCCGCCAGCGGATGCCGATCTTCATCGGCCCCTTCCGGATGCGGGGCGGCGGGGGGCGGTTGCCGGAGAGCAGTTCACGGGTGATCCAGTCCGACACTCCGGCGTCGCGGGTGATGCGGACCATTTCGACCTTGGAATCGAGGCCCTCACCCCGGAATGCCGGGGTCCCGGCCTCACCAGGTCCGATGCCCCGCGTCACGGCTGCCAGCACGGTCGGGAGATCGGCGCTGAAGCTCCCGGGACGGAGTCCGCGCCGGGTCGCATACAGGTTCCAGAAGCGCTGCACCCGCTCCCGGTGCACATCGGAGATCCACGGATCGCCGAAGTAGCCGAGATGCACCACCGCGTTGGAGATTCCGGTGTCCCGGCTGCCCTTACCGAAGACGGTGCGGTCGCGTCCGGCCAGCAGATGCCCGTCGGAAGGGAAGTACCCGTCCCGCATCGAGCAGTCCGGCTCCTTGGGATCTACATACATCGGGCTGCCCAGCACCAGCAGCACCGACGGATCGGCAGCCGTTCCCGAGCCCGCGGCGTTTTCGTAGAGGAAGTCCAGGAACTGCGGCAGCCGGACCGCATTGGTCAGGGTCGGACCCGCAGCGGCGTCCGGTCCGGGGCTCGACGCCAGGAACTGGCGCAGCCGGTTGAGCTCGCCGCCAAACTGATTGGCCCGGGTGCGGCTGCTGCGGAAGGCCTTGGCCTCCGGAATGGAGATCGAGGCCACCGTCTTCAGATGGAAGGCGTCGTACACGGCGAGGCTCGATCCCGTGGGCAGGCCTTCGAGGACGAATCGGCCCAGCGCCCGGTACACGGCGTCCTTGGACTCGTGTTCCAGGAAGGGCGAGATGCCGACGATCCAGCGGCCGGCCGGCGCCGGCGTGGCCTCGGGATCCCCGATTGCCATCAGTCGGGTGATGCCCAGGAGGCAGGCCAGGCCCAGCAGTCGCAGAGGGGTGAAGGGGGACTTCATGGGGTTCCGTTTCCAAGAACCGGATCGCTTCCACGGCGCGGCAGGCCCGGCTCCCGGCCGTCCACGCGGTTCTGTTCCACCCCCTCCAGTTGACGCCGCAACTGGCTGGCGATGCCGTCCAGCAGACGCCGCTCTTCCCGGGCCCGGTCGTGGCTGTCCCGGGCCTCGCGGAGGAACAGGGACCGGGCATACAGCAGCAGGGCCGCCAACTGGTTCTCCAGCCGCGTCCGTGCCCCCCGGGCGTCGGCCAGCGCACGGCGTTCCGCAGCCACGCCCTGCTCGAGGGTGCGGCGCTCCTCGTCCCATTGCAGGAATTGCGGGTTGCCGGCCAGCCGCACCGGACGGTGCCGCAGGTACAGCGTGGTCATGTACATGCCCAGCACCGCAGAGAGGAACACCTCGGCGGCGCCCTGAGACACCACGGTCACCATGTCGAGCCAGGTCGCGCCCCCGGCCGCGAGGGCCGGACCGCGATTGCCGGCGTCGAACACGCTGACGGACTCCAGTTGATCCACGGCGGATTGGGACAGCCTCGGATAGATGGCGGCATAGGCGGCCATCCAGGCCAGCACGCCTGCCAGTCCGAGGCCGAGGCAGATCCACAGGTAGGCGGCCCGCACGGTGCGGCCCGGGATGAGATCCCAGCCCACCTTCACCGCCAGCGCGCCAACGGGCAGGAGGGCGGCCCAGAAGTAGGCCCGCACCGGATTCTCCGTGAAGGTCACCAGGCCGGACTCCAGCAGGTTGAAGGAAATGTTCATCACGCCAAACACCAGGAGCACCACGATGCCCAGGGCGCCGGCGGCGAACATGGTGCGGTCCCATCCGTTCCACGGGGCCGTGGGCCGGACATCCGGCTCGCCGCCGACGCTCACTGGGAGGAGCGAATCCATGGCCGAGACGCGGGCCTGGGCGGCGGCGAGCCGTGATTCGAGGTGCAGGAGTCGCTCCTGATGGACCTGCTCCTCCTGGGCGCAGAACTCAAACTCCCGGGCGTGCTGGTGCAGGAACAGCGCGCGATGGTAGGCCTCGATGTCCTCAAGGCTGGCCGCCTCGGGCTGGCCAACCTGGTTCTGGATGAACTCCAGATGGACCGGCGGCGTGATCGCCGCATCTCCGGCGGGCGTGAGTTTCATGGTCGGGAGGGAGGGGGCCGGGTCCGCCCGGCTGTTGATGAAATGTCCGGCGGACCTGCGCCCGCCGATCGGTCCGGGGTTCAGGGCTTGGCCGGATTGTCAGCGGAGGGCGTCTTCCCGGCAGACTTGGCGTCGGCGGACGCGCCGGCCTTGGCCTTCTTCTCCTGCCGGCCCGCCTCCTCCTCCCGGGATTCCTCCAACTCCTCCAGCCGCTCGCTTTCCTCCTCGAGCTTGTCCAGACGGCGCTCCAGGGACTCCATCTCGCGCTCCAGGTTCTTCTGCTGCGTCTCCAAATCCTTCCGCTGGCGCTCCAGTTGTGCCCGGGCATCCTTGCCGGCCCTGGCGACGCGTTCCTTGGATTGATCCATCGCCTGCTGCTGTTCCCGGATCGCCCGCTGCGCTTCCCGCACGGCTTCCCGGGCAGCGCGTTCGCCTTCCCGGGTGGCGTTCTCAACGTCCCTCTGGATGCGCGCCATCATGTCGGCATCGGGCATGTGGGCCTTGGCGTCCTTGGCCGCCTTCCGCGCCGCCTCGGTCACCCGGGCCATGGCCGACGGATCGGTGCCCCAGTGGAACTCGGTGGTGCCCGGAGCCCAGACATGGGCCTTCCATTCGGCGCCCTCCTTGGACATCAGCTTCTCCATCATCCGTTCCAGCCGGTCGAGCCGTTCCTCCAGGGATCCGCGGTCCTTTCCGTCGGCACGGAGGGTGCGGGCCTTGTCCTTGTCCTTCTGTTTGTTCTTCGCCTTGTCCTTCTCCTTGTCCGACAACTCCACATGCACGTCGGCGGTCCGGTCCACATGCAGGCTGACGGCGGACGTCGCACGCAGCGGCCGTGGTGCCGGCATGGGCGTCGGCGCCGGAAGCGCGAGGGCGGCCGGAGGAACCGGGGGTTCCGGAGCCTCGGGAGTCTCCGGGGGTTCGGGCGGGTTCTCGGTGAGGTCAATCTTGATCTTCGGCTCCGTCACCCCCTCCTCCACGGCCACGGCCAGCACCACCGGCGACGGCGGAGTGATCGCGGCCAGGTCGGCGGAGACCGCGGCCAGCACGGGGGGCGCGGGCGGCACCTCGCCGTCGGCGGATGGCGGCGTGAGCAGGGCCAGTTGAGGACCTGCCTGCAACACGAGTCCGGTCAGGCCGGCGGTGCCCATCATCAGCAATCCGGCCACCGCCCGGGCAATCCGCGGGGAGGCGTTCCGTTTCGAATCGAGTATCATGGCTATTCTCTCTTTCAGTTGTGTCTTTCGGCTCCAGACCGCCGGAGCCGCGAGCAGATCGCGGCCCGGACGACGTCCGGCAAATCCA
>JAFLEG010000345.1 GCA_017302195.1 Verrucomicrobiota bacterium | reverse complement strand
TATCACACGCTTGGGCGTTTACCCGAACCCCCTCCTACCCACAAATTCTGCTGACGAGGCTGAAAACGGTGCCGTCATGGCCGCCAACGTCCTGAACAGCCCGGAGGCCGTGCGGATGAGCGTGTTCGTGGTGCGGGCGTTCGTGAAGATGCGTGAACTGCTCGGCGGCACCCACGAACTGGCGAAGCAGCTCGCCGCCTTGGAAAAGAAGCTCACCGCCCGGCTGGACATCCACGAAACGGCCATCGTGGAGGTGCTCCAGCGCATCATGGAAATCCTGAATCCTCCCCCGCCGCCACCCGAACCACCTCGGCGACAGATGGGTTTTCATACCCGTGCAGACGACGATCAGGATCCATCCAGGAAACGGCGGAAGCCGTGAAGGAATCGGGGTACCCTCGACCGAGGCTCAAGTAGTCGATCAGGGTCGGCTCCTCCGGGTCGGCATGGGAGCGGCGGAACTTCCCGATGGCCTTCCGGTAGGAGTTGATGTCGTTCTCAGTGATGGTGCGGAAGCTCACTCGCCGGACGTTCAAGGTTCAGGGACCCGCCAGCTTGTTGCGCCGATGCCAATCCAGATGTCGCTGGTCTGGCCAAAGCTCTTTGCGTTTGGGCAGATGAATCCGCTCGCCTTCAAGATTGGCCAACAGCAGTGGTGGAGGCCCTGCCTCTCGGAACCGATCTTTCGCGAGTATGACACGATAGTCGTCCGTCAATGACCACAATCCTTGGTCAAAAGTCCAATGGGCGCTCTTTGAAAGGGCGATGCCATTCCGCGGATCGTTGTTCCGGCTATTGGCAAACTGATGAATGTGGGCGGCGTCCACGATGCTACCCGCTGCCGCTGTCACCAGTCTGTATCCCGTGAGAGCGCAGGTATAGTCGTAGGCAGGAACCACGCTCAGACGGAAACGGGCTTCGCGGACGAGACGATGCGCGACCTTATAGCGCTCAATCTCGTCCCTCATCTCGCCGAATTGGCCCAATTGGACATCTGCAAACTCCGCGAGAGCGGCCCGTTCGGCGGGATCGGAAAAATACACATCAATCAGCAGAACGCGGAGTCGTTCACGAAACTCCGGATTGAGAAGACAGTCGAAGAACTCCGGGTTCATCTTTGCTGCGACAACTCGGCGGCGTTCCTCGGTGGGGATTCCGGCCGAATCCAATGGGAGCCAAATGCCAGAGGTCTTGAGGTGAAAGAATGGGAGCCAGATTTCGGGAGGCTGATTACGCCGGGCAGCTACGACCGGCCAGAGGGTGAGGAAGCGGAACGAAAGTTCTCCCGATAAAGGAAGGAACGGTTCCCCGAGCAGCCCTCTCTCGACCATCTCAATCACCGTCAGGAGCAGGAGCGGTTTGTGCGGCGCAGGGTTGTCTTTCCTGTCGATTCGCATCCGCCCCAACACAGCCAACCACTTGTCGCTGGTCGGGAGCATGTTCGCATCAAGCCGCCATGTGGAGACCCACAGAGTTCCCGATGGACGAGGACCGCAAAACGTCCTGCGTCAGATCTATCTCCCACTGTTCCCGGATGAGCCGGATTTCGTGCTCCGAGATCAGGGGGAAGTCAACCTGCGCTCGAAGGGCCAGCAATTCGTCCAGCAACATGCGGCGCGCCTCCAGCGTGAGCGGCCCCATGCCGTGCCGACCATTCCGGCGGGTCGTCTTCCGGCATTCGGGGGTCTGGCTGACCTGCTTGAGCCGGTCGCGGAATTCGGCCAGCGGCTCCAGATGTTCGTGGCCGGCATCAATCAGCGCCGCCAGCGAGTTGTCCTTTTCCACCACCGTACACGTCCAGCAGCCGAAGCGGGCTGAGGAGGAGCCGCAGGAGGGCGCATCGCCGACGGTCATGACAAAGGGGCATTCGCCGCCCGCGGCGTTCCGGTAGAGGGTGACCAGCTCGCGGTAGGAGCCGCCCCAGGGTGGCCGGCTGTTGAGCAGGATCAGCCACACCTCCTCGTTGGCCAGTTCCTTGATCGGGGAAAATATGGAGACGCCCCTGTGGTCCGAGTGGGGGGAGAGGCGGCCGCTCTCGGCATCTTCGTGCCGGGAGATGGCGTTGGCCCGGCTGGCAGATTCTGACCGGCGCACGCCGAGCAGAAGAATGGCCTCGCCGCTGTCGGCGACGAGCTCGCGGATGAATCGGGAAGTGGGCCGGATTTTCATCCGGTCGGTACACCAGCGGAAGGTGCGGTTGGGCGCGGGGTAGCCCTTGCCCAGCAGGTTCACCCAGAAGCTCTCCTCGGGCAGGGGCTTGGTGCGCACGACCCGGACGGGGACGTTCAGGCCTTCGAGGCTTTGTTCCAGCCGCTCCAGCAGGCGGTCCACGAAGTCCTGAAAGACCGGGGATTCGACGAGGGTATTGTTGCTGACGACAAAGACCGGCCGGCGGCGATCTTCCGGAGCCACGCTGCGGATGACTTCGAGGACGAAATGCAGCAGAAGGGTGGAGTCCTTGCCGCCGGAGAAACCGAGGATCCAGGGATGCGAATGCGGCTGGAGGTATTCGTCGCGCAGCTCGCGGCGGACCGCCTTGAGCTTCACCTGGAGCGCATCAAGGTCCATCGGTGGTGAAGAAGGCAGCGACATTGGCTGGGCGACAATGTTGCTGATCTGGATGACGGGCAAGCCAGCATCGAAAGCCGAAGCGGTGACAGCGTCTGCGCTGGACCCGCCAATCGCGGCATGGCCGGTGGAGATGAGCTTGCCGCGTCGAGACGAGACAAGTGACAAGACCGCTATCCAGGCAGGGCGTGTGCGCTCCGGATGGGGAGGTGCCAATGGGCTCGCAGGAGGCGGACGCCGAGGGACAGGACAACCGTCGTCCCTCCCGAGATTCCAACCTGGCACTTGATGGCATCGCACTCTCCAACCGGTTCCTCACCCTCGGCCCCAATCCCGCGATATCCTTCGACGGCCGGAGACATCAATCCGAAGGCAACATCCTCCTCCTCGGTGACGGCTGTGTGCAGCAGGTCAACTCGGCGCGCCTGAAGGGACAAATTCGCGAGGCCGCCCAGGTCTCCACCAATACCTTCGCAATTCCTTGAGTCCTCCCGGGCTTGCCGGCTCGATCTTCCTGCGACTGCGGAAGGACTGCGAGTGCCCCCGGATGACCGCTCACGCGCGGAGCGCGGACTTGATCAGGGACCGCAGCATGCCGTCCCTCCCACCCCGCGAGGAAGGGCTGGCGTGTTGCCGGCCCTATTCAGGTCTGCGCCCACGACGAGGAATCTCCCACCTAGCCGTGCGCTTCACCGCCCACGCCGTGGTAGCGACACTACACCGCCTCGCCGGAAGGAACCACATCGATGTAAGGAAGGTCACCGTACGGACGCCGTGATGGGCCAGATGGCGACAAAACCGATTGCGCAGAGCCGGTGCGGTTCGGTACATCCCACCCCGTGCCGTATCGGGAGCGTTTCAAGGAGTTGCTGGCCGAAGCACACGCCGCCGGACTGACCATTGACGACGAGCGGACCTCCTACCTCACCACCGAACACGTCTTCGTGACGGCATTTCGTGGCGATGCCCGAACATTCATTGTGTCCGACCGAGGCGTCTGGGTGACGCCCGTGGAGGCTCACGCCGTGGTGGACCTGCTCTTCAAGGGCGAGACGATTCCCCATCTGCAGGAAAGCCACGCCAGGGGATCTCCATTTCCATGACGGGGAGAGGACGGAGAAGACCCGGCCCCTCCCGGACCGTCACCGAGTCTCAGCCTTCGCGCCCTTCGTGACCGTTGCGTGAGGCCATTCGATCCCTTCCCACATCCGGGGCCAAGGGCGCGGCAGTACCCGGGGCACCTGGCAGGATTTCATGCCGGAACGATCCCGACATCCGCTTGCTGCGCTGAGGTCTTCCACCAATGGACTTCCCATTCGGGGGCATTCCCGAAAAGGTCATCCGGTGTCTGCCGTCTGCCGCTGGGCCGGAAGGGTGGAGTCGTCCCTCTGGGACAGGCTCCCCCTGAGTCCTGCGGCCTACGCCAGGGCGCGGGGTCTGCTGTCGCGCCATCCGCTGCCCCCGGGAGATCTCGTCCCGCTGGACGAGCCCGAACGCAGGAACCGTGACCACCTCCGGCAGCGTTCCGAGGTGTTGGGTCCGGTGTTCAAGGGGATTGCCTGGGACGCGCTGTGCATCTGCATCCTGGGCATTGACCGGTGCCGCCGCTTCACCCAGACGCACCGCGAGTCGCTCCGGGTGCAGACCCTGGAACTGGATCACCTCATTCCCGGCGGCTTCCTCTGTGCCATGGAAGGGGACCAACACCGCGAAACCCGCAAGGCCACCCATCGCGCGCTGCGCGGCGCGTGTCCGAACGGCGACCCGGAGGGACCGGTCGGATCGGTGCTGCGCACCCTCGCGGAGACCCGCCTCGCCCGTCATGTCCAAGGGGCGCCCTCCCACGCCCATTCCGCCGACGCCTTCACCATGGCCATGACGGACCTCGCCACGGAGATGCTGGCCTGGATCTATTTTGGATCGCGGCCGGACACGGCGGAAATGGCGCAGCTCCTCGGCCATTTCCGGGAACTGGGACCCTATGGCCTGGTGTGGAATCCCCAGCGCCGGCAGGAGGTCGCGTTCCAGGCCTTCCGGGAGGAGATCCATCGTCACGCCGACGCGCTGCGCTCGGGAACCAGCGGGCTTTCCGATGCCGGTCTGCTGGCCCAGATGGTCCGTGCGGGCGCCCTCGACGAAACCCAGATCGGCAACCTCATCTACCAGGCCGAAATGGCCCGTTCCGACATCAAGAACTTCCTGCGCTGGCTCACCTGTCATGCCGCGGACCATCCGGAGGTTCTCGATCGCCTCGCCGAGGAGGCCGCCTCCGGGAGCCGGGAATGCCCCCGGATTGCGTCCTTCGTCCAGGAGACGCTCCGCACCGACCAGAGCGAACGGATGATGCGGGTCGCGGTGCGGGACATCGTCTTCGACGGTTTCCTCATTCCGCGACGCGCCGTGGTGCGGCTGTGCCTCTGGGAATCACACCAGGATCCCGGGGCATTCCCGGAACCCCGGCGCTTTGATCCGGACCGGTTTCTGAAGGGCGACCCGGGCAGCGACCAGTACGCCCCGTTTGGCGTGGATCATCACCAGTGCCCGATGGGCGGGGTGGTGGTGCAGATCGGGGAAGTCTTCCTGAACGCCCTCGCCCGGGGCTATCGGGTGACCCCGCTGGTGGCGGGGGCACCCGTGCGGGCCGCCTACCATTGGGAACCCGCGCCACGATTTGCAGTTCAGCTCCTCCCCCGATGATTTCCGGCAGCCCTGTTCCCCTGGATTCGGGAATTCACGAGCTCGTCGCGGCACAGGCCCGGCGGCGTCCGCATGCCGAAGCCGTGCGTGACCCGCAACGGTCCCCGGAGGTGCACCTGGTGCGGCCCGCAGCCGGGGCATTGCTGCCTGCGGATTTCCCGGTGGAGGCTGACGTTTCTGACCTGTACAGCAGTATCGATATTGTCGATCTGTTGTTCGATCAACAACCACCCGCTGCCATGGCATCCGGTCCGGCGCCGAGGTATGCGGCGCAACTCAGCGGGATCGCCGATGGCCTTCATGGCATTCGAGTGCATGCGCGTGACTC
>JAFLEG010000344.1 GCA_017302195.1 Verrucomicrobiota bacterium | reverse complement strand
GCTCAGAGCCGGAGAAATGGAACTTCTGAAGGCTTCTCTGATCGCCGCAACCGGCGCGCTGATCTGGTACGGCGCTCGCTGCTGGCTGAGCAGGCGCAAGCACCGCGGAGCCAGGGAATGGAGGGCGTCGTCGTCGAGGGACAGCACCCGATCGAGGCGGTCGGCCAGCGCGGGGATGTCGGAGGTCGGCACAACCCAGCCCTGGACGCCGTCCTGAATCACCCCGCTGGCATTGGCCGCCGCCGACACGATGGCCGGGCGCCCCGCAGCCAGGCTCTCCAGCACGGCGTTGGGCGTCCCTTCCCAGAGGGAGAACAGGACGGTGAAATCCGCCGCGTGCAGGGGCGATGCGGGCTGGTCGGTGGCCGGTTGAATGCGGATCACCTGCTCCAGTTGGTGGCGCCGGATGGCATCCCGCAGTCGGGCCTCGGTGGCCGCGCTGTCCCGTTCCCCGACGATCCAGAACTCCGCGTCCGCCGGCAGGCGTCCGCGGAAGCGCAGAATTCCCAGGGCCTCCGCCAGCAGTTCGGGTGCCTTCTGTTCGGTGATGCGGGCCATCATGACCCCGAGCCGGCGACGCCCCGGCGCGAGGCGGTCCCGGAGTCCGGGATCGGGCGAGCGGGCGAAGCGGGCCACGTCCAGGCCGTTGGCGATGTAGTGCAGCCGGGATTCCGGCACCCGGGCGCGCTCCCGGAGCAGGCCGGCCATGGAGGGACTGTTGCAGACGATGGCGTCGGACCACCGCTGTTCCCAGCGTTCGTTGCGGAGCTGGCGGGCGTTGTATTCGGTGCGGATGGCGGTCAGCAGCCGAAACTGCGGACCCGGGAGCAGGCGTAGGGCCCGGGTGAGGTGGTTGCAGTGATGGCTGATGGAATGGATCAGATCCGGTTGAAACTCCCGGCGAACCTTCTGGAGTCCCCACACCGAGGCGGGCAGCTCGGTCCAGTGCCACCGGCGATCCAGTTCGAGGACTGGGATCTCTGCGGACTTCAGATCCGCGGCAAACTGGCGGGACAGTCCCATCCGGGGGCCGTGCAGTGAAATCACCCGCGGTGAGAACCGGGTCCGGTCGAGTCCCCGGAGCAGGGCCACCGTCTGCCGCTGGGCGCCTCCCCCGGTGAGGCTGTCAATGCACACCAGGATCCTCAGTGGGTTCATGAAGATGGGCGGGAAGCGGCCTGGCGCGACCAGAGTTCGAGGCAGATCAGGGTCCAGACCTGGGAGGCCCGGGACGCCGGCGCGCCGGGTGCCGGACGCAGCACCCGCTTCACGCCGTCGGGATCCAGCCAGGCGTGAAGCTTCAGGGACGGGGCGGCGGCCAGCTCCTCCACCAGCGGACGCAGCGGACCGCCGAACCAGGTTTCCAAGGGCGCGTCGAAGCCGCGTTTGCGGCGGGTGAGAATGGCGGCGGGCAGCAGGTCCCGGACGGCCTCCTGCAGCAGCCACTTCGATCCGCGGCCGTTTAGCTTGAACTCGGGAGGCACCGTGGACATGAACTCGAACACCCGGTGATCCAGCAGCGGACTGCGGACCTCCAGCGATTCACGCATGGAGACCCGGTCCACCTTCACCAGAATGTCGCCCGACAGGTAACCGCCGAGGTCCAGTTTCTGAAGGCGGGAGAGCAGGGGCAGCGAATCGTCCGCGGCCAGCGTCCGGCGGTTCTGGTCGGCATCGAAGGTGCCGAGCCCCTGGAGGAATTCCGGACGGTAGAGCCGCACCCGCGCCGTACGATCGAAGCAGGGCGCCCGGGTGCGCCAGTCGGCCGGCGGATTTCCCAGCCGCCGCAGATACTCCCCATGACGCTGTGGCAGCAGGGCAGCGGCAGCAGCGGCCAGCGGCCGGAGAAATCCGGGAACCGCCGACTCCAGGCGCGCCTGCCGCCAGGCGCGCCGGTACCAGGTGTAGCCACCGAAGACTTCATCCCCGCCGTCGCCGCTCAGCGCCACCGTCACCGACTTCCGGGCCAGACGTGACACGAACCAGGTGGGCACCATGGAGTCGTCGGCAAAGGGTTCGTCAAAGTGGGTGGCGAGCTCCGGGGCGACCTCCGCCAACTGCTGCGCGGTCACCACCTCATGGGTGTGGTCCGACCCGACGTGCCGGGCCATGAGGGCGGAGTAGGGGCTTTCGTCGTTGGGGTCGTCTGCGAAGCCGATGGAGAAGGTGCGCAGACGGTGCGGGGTCATCCGGGCCATCAGCGCCACCACCGCGCTGCTGTCCACGCCGCCCGACAGGAAGGCGCCCAGCGGCACGTCGCTGATCATGCGCAGGCGGACCGCTGTCTCGAGTTCCGACCGCAGCGCACGGGCCAGACTCTCCGGTTTCTCCGCTGTCCAGCCCTCCTCGGACTTCAGGCTCGGTGTCCAGTAGCGCTCCTGCCGTGCCCGTCCATCCGCGCCCACCGTGAGCCGGCAGCCGGGCGGGACCTTGCGGATCTGCCGGTAGATGGAGCGGGGCGCGGCGATGAACCCGCCGCAGAGGTACTCGTCGAGCGCCTCGGGATCGGGGTCCAGGTCCAGTCCGGGCACCTCCAGCAGCACCTTGAGCTCGGATCCAAAGACCAGCCTTCCGGAGTCCAGCGCGTAGTACAGGGGCTTCTTGCCGAAGCGGTCCACGGCGAGGGTCATCTCCCGGCGGCGCGCATCCCAGAGTGCGAAGGCGAACATGCCGCGCAGTTCCTGGAGGAAGTCCGGTCCGTGCTCCGCCAGCCCGCGCAGCAGCACCTCGGTGTCCCCGGAGGTCCGGAACGGATGCCCTGCGGCGAGTGCCGGGCGCAGTTCCTGGAAATTGTAGATCTCGCCGTTAAAGACGATCCAGTGGGACCCGTCGGCCGTGCCCATCGGCTGATGGCTGGCGGCGAGGTCCAGAATGCTCAGGCGGCGGAAGCCGAGTCCGACCGGACCTTCGCAGTGGATCCCCTCCTCGTCCGGACCCCGGTGCCGGATGCGGCGGGTCATCCGGACCAGGAGGTCCCGATCCACCGGTTGGTCCGGATTGAAATGCCAGATCCCGCAAACGCCGCACATAAGGGGCCGCAACCACCGGCGGCGTGCGGGTCAGTCTCCGGGGGAGCCCGGCGAACTTCAAGGTTCCGGGCGTTTGGAATCACACCTTGACGCTGCAAAAATGGGGGGCTTACCGTCGCCGCCGTCTGCGGCCCGGGCAGCGAGGCTGTGCTGAAACTTCCTGCCCCTCCGATCCGTTGGTCCGCAGTCACAGGCGGTCCCCTGGCCCCCCGGCGCGTCGCTGCGATCCGGAGGCTGCGGCAAGCCTCCTCCCGTCGGTGCCTGGCAGATCCTTCATGAAAATCCTCTTCGTCGCGGCCGGATCCTTTCCCGGCAATGCCAGTTTCATCCGGCCGGCGGCGCTCGGGGGGGAGTTGCTGCGCCTGGGGCATGATCCGGTCTATTGCCTCACCGAGGCGTCCGGCACCCGGCAGTTGCTGGAGCAGTACGGGGTGCCCAACCGCTGCGTCTGGGCGGCCAGCCGGAGTCCGCTGGATTTCGCCCGGGCCTGCGGTCAGTTCGAGGGCGTGGATTTTGTCCACCTGATCAACGCCAACCTGGCCGGCGAGGTGGTGGGATTGCGTCTCCGGAAGCTCGGGGCGCGGGTCATCTCCGACTGGGATGAATGGCTGTCCACGGTGCCGCGGGGTCCTCTGGCCCAATCCAAGTACCGGGCCATGGAGTGGGTCGCCCGCCGGATCTCCTCCGGATTCGTCTTCTCCTCCACCTACCTGCAGAACGAGTACCGGAAGTACCTGCCGGGCATTCCCACCGCCTACATTCCCTACGGGTTCAATCCTTCCGGCGCGATCTCGCCCGGGTTGGCGGAGAAGGTTCTCCGCCCCGGTCGCCGCTACGCCCTGTATCTGGGCAGCCTGAGCGACTCCTACCGGGAGGACCTGCGCGAGCTGGTGCTGCTTGCCCAGTGCTGCCGGGATCTGGATCTGGACCTGGTGGTGGCCGGCGACGGATCCGAGCGTGCTTGGGTGGAGGCCGAGGTGGGCAAGCATCTGCCCGACGGCCGTGCGGTGTTCACCGGGCAGCTCACGCTTCCGGTGCTCGATGGACTGGTGCCGGCGGAGAGCATCCGATTGAGCTTCCTGCCCCTGAAGGACACCCCCCAGAACCGCTCCCGGTGTCCCAACAAGGTGTTTCACTACATCCGCGGGGGAAAGCCGGTGGTCACCAACCGGGTCGGCGAGCCGGCCAACCTGCTGGGCGACAGAGGCCACTACTACCAGTATGGGGAACGCGCCTCGATGACCGCGGCGGTGACGCAGGCCATGGAACACCGGGTGGTGTATCCCGTGGACCAGTTCACCTGGGCGGGCCGCGCGGCGGCCTATGTCCGCTTCCTGGAGGAGAATTTCCGCTGACGGACGGGCGACCCGGCCTTCCCGCAGCCTCCAGGCATCCCATTGATTTTTTAGACCATGAAACGCAGAAAACTCCTCGTGACCGGCTCCTCCGGTCTGATTGGCAGCGAAGTCGTCGCCGGATTCTCCCGTGACGGATGGCAGGTTCACGGCGTGGACAACAACATGCGGGCCGATTTCTTCGGACCGCAGGGCGACACCCGCTGGAACATGAACCGGCTGCGGGAAACCTGGCCGGACTTCCAGCATCACGAACTCGACATCCGCAACCGTGCCGGCGTGATCGAGCTGCTGAAGACCGTGGCGCCCGACGCCATCGTCCACACCGCGGCCCAACCCAGCCACGATCTGGCGGCGAGCCGTCCGTTTGACGACTTCGACGTCAATGCCGTGGGCACGCTCAACCTCCTGGAAGCGGCGCGGCTGGCCGTGCCCGAGGCGCCGTTCGCGCACATGAGCACCAACAAGGTGTACGGCGACGCCCCGAACGAGATCCCCCTGGTCGAGCACAAGACCCGCTGGGACTACGGCGCGCCGGAGTATGCCGATGGCATCCGGGAGACCTTCCGCATTGACCAGAGCAAGCACTCGCTGTTTGGCGCGTCCAAGGTGGCCGCCGACGTGATGGTGCAGGAGTACGGACGCTATTTCGGACAGCCGACCTGCTGTCTGCGCGGCGGCTGCCTCACCGGTCCCAACCACAGCGGCGTCGAACTGCACGGGTTCCTGAGCTTCCTGATCAAGTGCAACCTGGAGGGGCGCAAGTACCGGATCTTCGGCTACAAGGGCAAGCAGGTGCGGGACAACATCCACAGCGCGGATGTCGTGGCCTTCATCCGCCGCTTCATCGAGGCGCCGCGGAAGGGCGAGGTGTACAACATCGGCGGCGGGCGGGCGAATTCGGTCTCGATCCTTGAGGCGTTTGACCTCATCGCCAGCATCTCCGGCAAGCCGATGCAGTACGAGTACGTGGATCAGAACCGCCAGGGCGACCACATCTGCTACATCTCCAACCTGGACAAGATGCGCGCCCACTACCCGGGCTGGGACATCACCAAGGATCTCAAGACCACGTTCGAGGAGATCCACAAGTCCTGGACGGAACGGCAGGCCTTGGGGAAAGGATGAAGGGTGAGGGATGAGGGATGAAGTGAAGATCTCGCCCCGTAGGGCGAGGCTTCTGCCGAGCCGTGCGTGTGTGGAATGGCCACCACACGC
>JAFLEG010000343.1 GCA_017302195.1 Verrucomicrobiota bacterium | reverse complement strand
TTGGGCCACCGCGGCGCTGGTGCTCCTGCTGGTGGGTGTCGGAGGGTGGCAGGCTTCCCGGTCCTCAACGGAAGGCAAATCCCCCGAGCCGTCTATCCATGCCGCCGGATCCGACACCCCGACAGCAACCCCACCGCCAGCCAATCCCGTGCCGGGAACGGCACGGCTTCAGTTGGATGTTCGGTCCGCCACCACCGGAAGACCCCTGAGGGCCAGCCTGTGGGTCCAGGTGTTCCGCGACGGGGAACTGGAACGGGAATGGGAGTCGGTCACGGATGGGGACGGCACCGCCGAGATTCCTGTCGGGATGACGGGACCGGATGCCCTGGTGGTGTGGGTGTCGTCCGCCGGTCATGTTCCGGCCCGGGGAAGCTGGCAGGGGCATGAGTTTGCCGAGCCGCTCCTGATCGAGTCCTTCCGCCTGGAACCGGGTCTTGCCTTGCAGGGAACGGTGGTCAACGAGGCCGGGCAGGCGGTGGCCGGGGCGGTCGTCCAACTGGAAGGCCCCGTCCCCAGCCCCGGCCGACGGCAGAACGTGGCCTTTCATCCCCGCTGGAATGCCGTGACCACCGATGCCGCCGGACAATTCCGCAGCGACCAACTGCCCTCGCTGCTGCATCACTATCTGACCTTCTCCGTGGACCACCCGGAGTATGTCCGGGCGACCTTTCCTCTCGAGGGTCCGGAGGCGGTGGCGACGAATCGGGTGGTGACCCTCCGGCAGGGACTTTGGGCTTGTGGCCGTGTGGTCTCCGGCGCGGAGGGGTTGGCGGTGGGCGATGCCTCCATCATCGCGGAACGGTCGCCAGGGCAGGGTTCCCGACAGGCGGTGGCCGATGGGGAGGGGCGTTTCCGGGTGGGACCGTTTGCCTCGGGAGCGTTGACTCTGGCCGTCCAGTCTCCCGGGTTGGCCGCATCCAGGTTCCGAATCGAGCTGAGCCCCGATTCCAAGGAATTCGTGCTGTATCTGCCCTCCGATCTCCCCGCCGCAGGAGTCCCACAGAGTCCCGCCAAAGCCGGTCCCATGGTCCGGCTCACCGGACGCGTCACCGATCGGGAGAGCGGTGCACCCGTTCCCAGGTTCCGGGTTCGTCTGATCGAGCCCGGGTCCGATACCCGGCTGCTGGGCGAGGGCGTTGACGGGCAATTTGACTGGGCCATCCGCATGGGGTCCCACCCTGAATTCCAACTGGAGGTGGCCGCCGAGGACTACCGAACGGTGTCGTCGGAGGTGCGATCGGTGAGTGAGGTCGAACAGGAGTTCTCAGTGGAACTGGATCCCGGGAAGGGAATCACGGGCTGGGTGGTGGAGGGTCAGGGGAAGCCGGTGACGGGAGCTTTCGTCGGACTCAACCACGGCGGATACCACTCGGAGTCCGGCGGGAGGCCGGGGGATCTTGAAGCGTTGGCGCACCATTTTGAGATGGAGAACGGGGGTCGCCTGCGTAACGCGAACTCGGGATACCGGACGTTGACGGATCGCGACGGCCGCTTCTCCTTTCCGCCGACTCCCCACGCGGAGTCGGTGCTCATCGTGGCTCCGGAAGGCTGTTCGCAGGTGCCCGTGACCGGATTGGAGGAGCGGAAGATTTCACTTCAGGCATGGGGAGCGATCGAAGGGACCTGGGTGCGGGACGGGAAACCGTGCGCAGACCAATTGATGCTCCTTCGGGACTGGATCCCGACGGGCGACCAGACGCCGCCGGGAATCCGACTCGACATGTATGCCCACACCGACGGGCAGGGCCGGTTCCGGTTCCCTCGGGTTCCCGCCGGATTGATGGAACTCCTCGGTGCCTCCGGCCGCCCGAACCAGGAGGAATACAGCCACCCGACGTGGGTCACCGTGACCGCCGGGTCCGTGACGGAGGTGGAGCTGGTGCAGGATGGCCCGCCGGTGATTGGAAGGCTTCGCGCCTCAGAGAACCTCCCCGATCATCGCTGGGAAATGGATGAGGTGGTTTTGAGGCGCGAGGTTCCAGATGAGCCGCCGCCTCATGCCCGGGACGAACGGGTCTGGACCCGGGCGATGCTGACGAGTCGCCACGCGTCAGCGATCCCCGGCCCGGAGGGATCGCTGCGCTTTCCCTCGGTCGCTCCGGGCCGATACCGGCTGGAGGCCTGGTTGCGGGCTCCACTGGAGGTGGGGTCGGAATCCGGGCACTACCGTATTCTTGGGCACCTTTCCTTGGCGGTGACCGTTCCGGAGATCACCGGGGAGGAATCCCGGGAAAGCCCCTTCGATCTCGGTGTCCTGGAAGTCCCGCTCAACGGTGCGCCACAGCCACCGCGCTGAGCGCCTGACATGAAGGGCGCAAAGGACACGAAAGGTCGGCCTGATTGCGGGAAGAACACTTCCCCGATGGCGATGAGCACTTGCTCGACTGCGGAGTCACGGCCGTGAGCACGGCAGACTCCGGCGGGATCGTCTCGGACCGAGCCCAGATTCCTTGGTGTCCCTCGTGTCCCCGGTGTGAGGTATCTCCGGTGTGACGACGACAACCGCCGGAAGCACGCTCGCGAGCGGCAGCGACTGGAAATCCATTGCCGCCTGAACGGGCGCAGCGCCAACCTTTCCCACTGCTTGGGCGTGCGGGGAAGGCGGTCCGAAGCAGGCGGTCATGGACAGGAATTCTGACTCCGACGAGGAACTGGTGGCCGGGGCGCAGGGCGGCGACCTGCAGGCCCTGGATGTCCTGGTGCGTCGTCATCAGTCCTGGGTGTTCAATCTGTCGCTGCGGATGATGTGGCGTCGGACGGCGGCCGAGGACGCCACCCAGGAGATTCTCATCAAGGCGGTGACAAAGCTGGACACCTTTGCCGGGCGCTGTGCGTTTAGGACCTGGCTGCACCGGATCGCGGTGAATCACCTGCTCAATGTCCGAAAATCCGAGATGGAGGAGCAGCGGATGACCTTCGCCGACATGGCGCTGTCGCTGGACGGCGTGCCTGATCATGAGTTGCCGGACCCGCGCACGCTTCCGGTGGAGACCCGGCTTCTGGTGGAGGAGGCCAGGCTGGGCTGCATGACGGCGATGCTGATGTGTCTCGACCGCCGTCAACGGCTCGCCTTCATCCTGGGGGAGGTCCTCGGCGAATCGGGCGAGTCTGCGGCGGCCGCCATGGACGAGAGTCCGGACAACTTTCGTCAACTGCTCTCGCGGGCCCGTCGCGACCTCTACCAGTTCATGAACGGCAAGTGCGGCCTGGTGAACCGGTCCAATCCATGCCGCTGTGCGCGCAAGGCCAGCGGGTTCATGCGCCGTGGATGGCTCGATCCCGACCATCTGCAGTTTTCCAGGGATCGGATCGCCGAGGTTCGGGAGCTTGCCGCCGGGCGGTTGGAAGAGTTGCAGGCGCTCGATCGGAGTCACGCCGAGCTGTACCGGGAGCAGCCATTTCTCAAGGGGCCGGACATCGCCCCGAGGCTTCGGGAGATCCTCTCCAGGTCCCCATTTGACCGGAATTAGATTTCGCCGCCCGAACTGTCACAGGGGACCGATCGGATGGTCCATTCAACTGCGGCCCGGTTCCGGTCCGCAGTTGAATCACACGAACCATGAACACTGAAATCATCCGCAACGCGTCCCAGGCCACCCTCGAAGGGACGCTGTCGTTTCCCGAGGTGGTGGGCTGCCTGGTGTCTGCCGGCGTCGAATACTATCACGTGGACTACGTGTCCCGGTGCAAGAGCTTCCACAGCGGGAACGGCGACGCCGTGGTGATCCCGATTCCCTACGAGGGACTGCCTCCCGTCGCCCTCGACTTCGACGCCGCGGCCCTGCGGGCAGACATCCTGGACAGCCAGCGGCACGGCCAGAAGTACCGCGACTTCACCCGTCGGGCGATGGCGGCCGGGGTGCAGGGCTATTTCGCGTTCCTGCGCGGGAAGCGTGTCACCTACCTGGGGCGTCAGGGGGACCAGCACACGGAATGGTTCCCCGGGGCCGAGCCGAAATAGGATTTTGGCTATGACCCTGGCACCGCAGAGGCGCTGAGACTCGGAGCATGGCCCTGCGCTGGGTGATGGTGGCAATCGGCGAAGCGAGTCTGACGATTCTGAAGGTCCCCCGGCCGCCCTCCGTGTTCTCGGTGCCTCGGTGGTGAATCCTTGCGGCACCCCCTCGGGTGTCGTGAAAAGGCGCGACTTCCAGCAGGACCTCGATACGGTGGCCCTGCTCCACCTCACATCTCTCCCCCGCTCTCGCCATGAAATCCGCCCTGCTCCGGTCGGTGCTCCCGGTGCTGCTGATGGTCCTGTTCGCGCCGTCCGGTATTCGCGGCCTGGCGCGGGAAACCTACTCGGTCCAGGACGATGCCGAGGTGGCCCGGATGCTCCGTGAGGCGGCTGCAACGCAACGGCTGGATGCCGGGGCGTTCGCCGCCTCCCGCCCCTTCCGCTACTCCGACCAGCAGCCCGGGTCCGGCATCACCTTCCGCCACCGGATGACCGACGACTCCGGGCGGCGCGAGAAGGCCATCCATTACGACCACGGTTCGGCCGTGGCGGCAGCGGACGTGGATGGCGACGGCCAGCCGGACCTCTTCTTCGGAAACCAGATCGGCGGCAACCAGCTCTGGCGGAACCTGGGCTCCGGGACGTTCGCCAACATCACCGAACCGGCAGGGGTCGCGGTCGCCAGACGGGTCACCGCGGGGGCCGCCTTTGCCGATCTCGACAACGACGGTGATCCGGACCTGGTGGTGTCCACGGTGCGGGATGGCAATGTGCTGTTCGAGAACACCGGCGGTGGCCGGTTCCGCGACGTGACCGCCACCGCCGGCTGGAGCTCGCGCTGGCATTCCTCCGGGATCGTGGTCCTGGATTTCAACCGGGACTCGCGTCCGGACATCCTGATCACCAGCATCGGCAGGTTCACCTCGGACGTCCGGTCCGGCGATTACTGGATCGGACTCACCAACGCCTTCAGCGGCCATCTGTTCCCGGACCGATCCGAGCGCTGTCTGCTGTACCGCAACGACGGCGGGTGGAAGTTCACCGAGGTGGCGCGGGAAATGGACCTGACAGGCACCGGGTGGAGCGGCGATGCCTCGGCATGCGATATCAACGAGGACGGCTGGCCGGACCTCTACCTGCTGAACATGCAGGGCGACGACCATCTGTTCGTGAACCGGGACGGCCAGCGGTTCGAGGAACAGACCGCCCGGTATTTTCCGAGAACGCCCTGGGGCGCGATGGGCATTGGTGTCTTCGACTTCAACCTCGACGGACGCTTCGACTTCCTGCTGACCGACATGCACTCCGACATGACCGCCGGACAATCGAAGCTCCGGCGCGGGTACAACAGCGGGGTCGAGCGGGCCAAGTCGGAGGCCTGGTGCTCGGTCACCTGGACCGACCAGTTCCTCCAGGGCGCCTCCAACAACCTCTTCGGCAATGCCCTCTATGTGAACCTGGGCGACGGCCGGTTTGAAGAACGCTCCGACGCTCTCGGGGCCGAAACCTACTGGCCGTGGGGTGTCAGCGTCGGCGATGCCAACGCCGACGGCTGGGAGGATGTCGCAGTGATGTCGGGCATGGGTTACCCGTTCAGCTACGCGGTCAATGCGCTGCTGCTCAATGACGCCGGCACCCGCTTCCGCCGCGCCGAG